>JAAXUM010000122.1 GCA_013336025.1 Chlorobiaceae bacterium | reverse complement strand
GAGACTAATTGTTTAAATTAGTGGGGTATTATACCTCCAATAGCTATACAACAGGAACTATATAATGATTCAAATTCGAATCTGTGTATTATAGCTCTTTAATAGATTTCATATATGAACTTATAAATAATATCTCTTGCAATTCTGTCAATTAAGAATAAAATATATTGTTCACATAAACCTGACAATTCCGGTTTTCCCGTAAAAGGGTCACCGTACCAGAAATCACCGAAAATTTGTTTTTTCCCGAGCAACACCTATCTTTTTGCAAACTTCATCTTAACGCTCTTACTTCGGAACTGACTAATGGCTGTAAAATCCCCGGCTGCCTCGGCAAGAAACAGGACTCTTATTGTTGTCGAGTCTCCTTCCAAGGCAAAAACAATCAACAAATACCTTGGGGACAAGTATACCGTTTTCGCATCGGTCGGGCACATCAAGGATCTTCCGAAAAAAGAGATCGGACTTGATTTCGATCACCACTATGAGCCACGATACGAAGTCATTGCCGGAAAGGAAAAAGTTGTCCGTCAGCTTAAAAAGCTGGCTGATGAATCCAGCGAGATCCTGATTGCCACTGACCCTGACCGCGAAGGTGAAGCGATTGCCTGGCATATTGCCAACGAAGTTGAATTCGCCCGTAAACCGGTCTTCCGGGTGCTGTTCAATGAAATCACCAAAACAGCCATTATCGCGGCTATCCAGCAACCCCGCCAGATCGACTACCGCCTTGTCCGCTCCCAGCAGACGCGCCAGGGTCTCGACAAAATTGTCGGATACAAGATCAGTCCTTTTTTATGGAATGTTGTCCTGCGTGGACTCTCTGCAGGAAGAGTGCAGTCTGTCGCATTACGTTTAATCTGTGAACGCGAAGCCGAGATCAACGGGTTTCAGATCCAGGAGTACTGGAGCATTGCCGCTGACTTTAAAACTGCTGAAAACGAAACCTTTCGGGCAAAGCTCATTAAAATAAAGGGCGATAAACCTGAGCTTTCCAATCAGAAAAAAGCTGAAACTGCTGCAGCAGAAATAAGCGAGCAACTCTTTGCCGTACAGGAGATAACAACAAGGGTTCAGCAGCGAAAGCCGCCGTTTCCCTTTACCACTTCGCTTCTCCAGCAGGCTGCATCAAACCAGCTCGGCTTCGGATCCCAGAAAACCATGCGGATTGCCCAGCAGCTCTATGAAGGAATCGAACTTGGCGCTGAAGGCGCAACAGGTCTCATCACCTATATGAGAACCGACTCAATCAGAATAGGAGCTGAAGCAACCGCTGAGGCACGCGACTATATCACCGCTCAATTCGGCAAGGAGTATATCGGATACGGGGGTGCTGCAAAAGCAGGCAAAAACACACAGGACGCGCATGAAGCAATCCGTCCCACCTCGCTTTTGCGAAAACCGGAATCGGTCAGAAACTTCCTGTCAAACGATCAGTTCAGACTGTATGAACTGATCTGGAAGCGGCTGCTCACCGCCATGATGGCTCCTGCAAAAATTGAACAGACAAGGGTGGACGTCGAAGATCATGAAAAGAACTTCACCTTCAGAGCCAATGGCAGCCGGGTGCTTTTTGCCGGGTTCATGAAAGTTTATGATGATCAGCAGGAACTGGATTATGAAGCACAGTCCTCAACGCGTGATGATGTTGAAAAAGAACAGACTGTTCAGCTCCCTGAAAAACTGCGGGAACATGATAAGCTCGGTCTCGCAGGCCTTGACAGCAAACAGAGCTTCACCCGACCTCCCGCCCGATACAGCGAGGCAACACTTGTCAAGGATCTTGACAACTACGGAATCGGACGCCCGTCAACGTATGCCTCAATTTTTTCAACACTGCAGGATCGCCGATATGTTGAGCTGCAGAAGAAAAAAATCATTCCGACCGAGCTTGGCAAGGATGTCTCGCTTATTCTTGTTGCAAATTTTCCCGAACTGTTCAATGTTGGCTTTACAGCGCATATGGAGGACGAACTCGACAAGGTTGCCTCCGGGGACGATGAATATGAAGCAGTACTTGAAAAATTCTATCGACCGCTTGAAACGGCATTGAGTCTGAGAAAAAGCGATCCGATCATTCCCCAGAACAGTGACACCGAGACCTGCGATAAATGCGGCAAGGGACAGATGACGGTAAAATGGACGGCAAGCGGAAAATTTCTCGGCTGTTCGCGCTACCCTTCATGCAAAAACATTAAACCGCTCAGCTCATCAAAGGTAAAACCGAAAAATACAGGAATACAGTGTCCATCATGCAAGGAAGGGCACATGCTGCTCCGTGACGGCAGACTCGGACCTTTTCTTGCATGCTCCAGCTATCCGAAATGCAATACGCTGCTCAATCTCGGCAAACAGCGCCAGGTCGAACCGATGAAAACTCCTCCGCTCCTCACCACCCTTGTCTGCCCGAAATGCGGATCGCCCATGAACCTCAGGAGCGGAAAACGAGGATTATGGCTCGGGTGCTCAAAGTTTCCGAAATGCCGGGGACGGCTTGCATGGGGAACCCTCGATCCGGATGTTCAGCGCCACTGGGAAAGCCTGATGACTGAACACCAGAAAGCCCATCCGACAGTTGCGCTGACCATGATTGACGGTCGTCCGGTACCGATCACGCTTCCTGTTGACGACATCATCACCCGCGCCGAAGAGGCCGGACTTATCGCCTCCGTACTTGAAGAGCAACAGGAAATCACAGCAGAAAAAGAGCCAGCCGGTAGGTTATGAAAGAGAGAATCCAGGAAACCCCAAGCACATAGACGGAGTAGAGCAAAACAGGCTTCCATCGTCCGATCTCTTTTTTCATAACTCCGATTGCCGCAACACAGGGAATATAGAGCAGCACGAACACCATGAGACTCAGCGCCGTAGCCTGACTGAACCCGGGATCGTTTTTCAGAATGGATTTCAGTTCAGCCGACGACTCATCGGTCTGGCCAAGCGCGTAGATCGTCCCCATGGTTGAAACAACAACCTCCTTTGCCACAAGACCCGTAACCAGTGCGATGCCGATCCTCCAGTCAAACCCGAGCGGTTTGATGAGCGGCTCAATAATTTTACCTGCACGCCCTGCAATTGAATATTCAAGCTGGTCGGCCTGCACCTGCTGACTCACCACGTCGATTGCGGCTGTTTTCTCAACCGAAGTTATTTGCAGAGCACCTATACGGCTTGTTTCAGAAGCAAGCCACTCGTCAAGAACAGGATTTCGCGGATAATTACTGACTGCCCAAATCAGCATAACCGCACCAAGAATAAGTGTTCCTGCTTTTTTCAGATACATCATCGCCTTGACCTTTGCCTGAAAAAACACCGAGTGCAGGGCAGGCCATCGGTAGGGAGGAAGCTCCATGACAAAAGGCTCCGAATCGCTTTTCAAGACCGTTGATTTCAGGAGCCATGCCGTCCACAACCCGACACCGATACCGAGCATGTAGATACCGAAAAGAACATTCGCCGCAACATCAGGCGGAAAAAAAGCGCCTGCAAGCAGGACATAGACCGGCAGTTTCGCTCCGCAGCTCATAAAGGGAATAACAAGAATCGTCGCAAGACGGTCTGTCGGGCTTTTCAATGTCCGGGTAGCCATGATTGCTGGAATGGAACACCCAAAACCGGTAATCATGGGAATAAACGACTTGCCGTGCAAACCGATCCTGTGCATCACCTTATCGATCACAAATGCCGCCCTTGCCATATAACCGGAGGCTTCAAGAAATGAGAGCCCGATAAAAAGAAGAACGATATTGGGAAGAAAAACCAGCACACCGCCCACGCCCGCAATAATGCCGTCGATAACGATGGATTTCAGGATTTTATTGCCGAGATAAGGCTCTATGCTTGAACCGAGAAGCCCGAAAAGATACTCCAGACCATCCATGAGCGGCGAGCCGAGGGTAAAGGTGAGCTGAAACATCGCCCAGACCACGAACAAAAAAATCGGAAGACCAAGCACCCTGTTAAGCACCACCGAATCAATAACATCGGTCACGGTTGCCTTCGTCCCCGCCTGCTGCCGGACGCACTCTTTCATGGCTCCTCTGATAAAAGCATGGCGGTCTTCGGTAATCAGCACCTCAGGATCAGAATCAAAAAGCAGCGAGGCAATCCTTATCGCATCCTGAAGCAGCAGCTCAACTTTTATCCATACCGGTAACTGCTGAACCTGGTGATAGACCTCCCTGTCATTTTCAAGCAGCTTTATGGCGAGCCATCGTGAACTGAAGCGCTCAAGTTCAGGCTGATGCATAAGCAGCGAGGCGATGGCATGAACGCTCTCTTCGACTTCCGGCCTGAAAGAGAGCTTGTTTTTTTTCAGATCAATATCTTTTCTGTAAGCCCGCACAACATGATCAAGCAGCGAGTCGATTCCTGTTTTTTTCTTTGCCGACGTCGGAATGATATGACACCCGAGCAGTTTCTGCAGTTGCTTGACATCAATGGAGATCCCTTTTTCCTCAACCTCGTCAATCATGTTGAGTGCAACAACAAAATCAACCTCCATCTCCATCAGTTGTGTCGTCAAAAGAAGATTTCTTTCGAGATTGGGACCCTCAATCACATTAACGACAAGATCAGGTTTTTCATCGATAAGATACCGCCTTGTAACGATCTCTTCAGGAGAGTAAGGAGTAAGCGAATAGATACCCGGCAGATCAACAAATTTCAGACTGTACCCTTTGAAATCAAGAAATCCTTCATGTTTTTCAATCGTGACTCCGGAAAAATTACCCACTTTCTGGCGGGAACCGGTCAGCACATTGAATAATGATGATTTTCCGCAATTCGGATTACCTGCAAGCGCAACACTGATCTCTTTTTTTTCAATCATGCACCATCTCCCGCAGAGCAGCAGCTTTTCCTGTTTCGTGACATCGGGACGCCATCACCATGCTCACCGGTTTTTGTGACAAGAATCCCCTCTGCCTCTTTTTTTCTGAGGGAGAGATACATTCCCTTGAAATATATTTCCATCGGATCACCAAGAGGCGCAACCCTCAGCACCTTGAAAGCGGTTCCCTTGATAAGCCCCATGTCAAGAATCCTGCGCCTGACGGCATTTTCGGCTTTTACCGCAGTTACTTCAGCCTTGTCGCCAACCTGCAGTTGAGATAAATTCATAACCATACTCCTCTATAAAAAAGAAATCATTAATTGGATTAACTATAAATAACAAAATAACGGCAGAAATAATTCTGTCTGTTTATTTATTTTATCTTTCAATGCTGCTTTTATTCCTTAAGGATTTTTCGCAGAACGGCAGGCAGAATCCCTCCGTTTCGAAAGTAATCAGCCTCAACAGGCGTATCGATTCTTGAGATAACCGAAAAACATTTTTTTTCGAGCGATAACGGGTCTGTTGCCGTAACCGTGACCCGTTCACGAGGAGTAATCATCCGGTCGAAAGGAATCTCAAATAGCTCGTCGCCCTTCAGCCCAAGCGATCGGGGACTTTCTGCATCGGCGAATTCGAGCGGAAGCACTCCCATCCCGACAAGATTTGACCTGTGAATTCGTTCAAAACTGCAAGCAATGACAGCACGCACGCCAAGAAGCAGCGTGCCTTTGGCTGCCCAGTCACGGCTGCTCCCCATTCCATAATCCTTTCCGGCAAGCACAACAAGAGGAACCTGCCCTGCCATATACCGCATTGCGGCATCATAAATCGGCATCACTTCCCGCACTCTCCCGTCAGCAGCAAACCATGTGGTCATGCCTGCCTCCATTCCAGGAGCAAGCATGTTTCTGATTCGGATATTATCGAAGGTGCCCCGCTTCATCACCTCATGATTTCCGCGACGGGAACCGAAACTGTTGAACTCGCCTTCCGAAACTCCCGACCGGCAGGACGCTATCTGCAGAGTCTGGGAGTTTC
>JAAXUM010000121.1 GCA_013336025.1 Chlorobiaceae bacterium | reverse complement strand
TTGGTGAGTTCGCTAAGAGGAAAGAGTGTTTTTGTAAGATCATCCCGGGAGAGCATCCACAGAAAATAACTCTGATCCTTCTGCTGGTCGAGACCCTTGTAAAGGCTGAATTGTCCATCAATGGCGGCGGTTCGGGCGTAGTGACCGGTTGCGACCCGCCCGGCACCAAGCAGCCGGGCGCCTTCAAGAAGCCCGAACCATTTGATTTTTTTATTGCATACCATACAGGGATTCGGGGTTTTTCCTTCGAGATAGTCGGTGTGGAAATAACGAATCACCTCCTGGCTGAACCGGGCGCTGAGATTGAGGCTGAAAACCGGAAACTGATAATCGGGATGGTCGCTGATCACGAGCGGAGAGGGCGCAAGAGAGGGGTGTTCCTGAGGCGTGTCGAGTATCCTGATGTTGAGTCCGAAAACCCGGTACCCCTGCTGCATGAGCAGGCATGCGGCCACGGCTGAATCTACACCGCCGGATATTCCTACAACAACAGTTTCCGTCATGATCAGTCCCGAAAGATCAGATTGCAGAGATACACGTTTCCTGGCCGCCAGTGCCGTCGTTGTTCCGATGAGTGCCCTCGGCTTCAGAGCAGAATGCCCCTGAGCAGCAGTGACGCAACACTGAAGTAGATGACAATACCGGTAACATCAACAAGCGTTGCCACGAAAGGCGCTGAAGAGGTAGCCGGATCAAGGCCCCATCGTTTCAGCAGCAGGGGGAGCATCGAACCGCACAAGGTTCCGAAAAGGACGATACCGACAAGCGAAAGTCCAACGGTAATGCCCATGAGCACCCATGTCATCGTTAAATGGCCGAGTGCCATTGCCCAGAAGATCACCCTGAAAACCCCGATAAAACCAAGAATGCCTCCAAGAGCAAGTCCGGAAAGAATTTCACGGCGCATGATGGCCCACCAGTCCCTGACGGTTATTTCACCAAGCGACAGTGCACGGATGATCAGGGTTGCCGCCTGTGAGCCCGAGTTGCCTCCGCTTGAAATAATAAGCGGTATAAAGGTTGCAAGAACGATTGCTTTTGCCAGTTCATCCTCGAAAAAAGCCATGGCAGAGGCGGTCAGCATTTCGCCGACAAAGAGAACAACCAGCCAGACTGCGCGTTTTTTTATCAACTCAGGAATCGACAGATCCATATATGGCTCTTCAAGCGCTTCGATACCGCCGAATTTCTGGATATCCTCCGTCTCTTCCTCTTCGGCAACATCAAGCATATCGTCAACGGTCACAACGCCGATCAGGTAACCGTTCGAGTCTACAACAGGCAGAGCGACCGTATCATACCGTTTGAATGCCTCAAGAGCATCAGACTGATCCTGCGTTGCCGTAAGGGTGATGATTTTTTCCTCGGAAATGATCTCCCTGACTTTTTTTTCGGGTGTGGAGAGCAACAGTTGCCGTGCAAGCAGCTCTCCCTTGAGTTTGCCATGATCGTCAACAACATAAATGACGTTCAGCGTCTCGCTCTCATGACCGTAAACCCTTATATATTCAAGAACCTGATTGATATCCCAGTCCTTCTTGACGCTGAGATAGTCAGGCGACATGAGTCGGCCCACACTTGCTTCGGTATACGCAAGCAGGGTTTTGGCGATTTTGAACTCTTTGAACGACAGCAGTTTCAGCAGTTCCTGCACCACGGTGCCCGGCAACTCTTCAAGCAGTGCGGTTCGGTCATCAGCCGACATGCTGTTGAGAATATGGGTAACGTCTTTCTGGGTAAGGGCGGTCAGAAGATTCTGCTGGGAGTCGAAATCAAGATACTCGAAGGTTTCTGTTGCAACATCTTTCGGAAGAAGCCGGAAAAGAATGGCCTGCTCATTTTCCGGAAGATCCGAAATGAGTTCGGCCAGATCAACAGGCATCCAGTCATTGAAAATCCTTTGCAGTGCGCTGAAGTTTCTGCGCTCGATCAGTTCCCTGATTTCCGGGAGTATTGGGGTTCCGATCATGGTTGCAATGGTTTATGGTTCAGCCTAAAAAAGAGACTTTTTTTGCAACTTTCCAAGACCGGTTACTTTTTTCATTGTTCACGAACCCCTCGCTTTCGAAACATGGGGATTGTTCAGAATATATTTGCGCCACTGGAGTTCACGACTTTTCGTTATGCCAATCCGGGAACCGGTCGCAATGGCGTTTTGCGGAATTTCCGGTGCATTTTCCAGAAAAAATTCGCTGCTGAACAGATCCTTGCCGTTACAATCACCGTTGATGGCAAATGCCTTTGTCAGTTTGCCCGGTCCGCTCAGCAGGGCGGTTGCAACCATCGTGCCCCGCTGTTTCTGCATGAACGCCTCGCCTTCAACCGGCTCCATCGCTCTGATCAGAACAGCTCCCGGGATGTTTTCCGGTTCACTGACGATATTGAGCATGTAATGATTCCCGTAGGTGAAATAGACATAGAGCATGCCCGGTTTGTTGAACATCATGCTGTTTCTTGCCGTTTTCCCCCGCCATGCATGACAGGCCTCGTCGAATTCTCCGCAGTACGCTTCGGTTTCAACGATTCTTCCCTTCAGCTCGACAGTGTCTGAAATTCGTCGTACAAATATTTTTCCAAGGAGTTTTTCCGCAAGCTCAAGCGTCTGGTGTTCAAAGAATTGTTCCGGCAGTCTTTGCATGAATCAAGAATACTGTTTGTAATAGTTGACGCAAGTATTATAATGTAACAAGTCATGACAGAACATCAACTGCTGTAAAATTCCCTGGTTAGTACATGGGCAGAGTTATTGCGATTGCAAACCAGAAAGGAGGGGTTGGAAAAACAACCACTGCTGTAAATATAGCTGCTTCAATTGCTATTTCTGAGTTTAAGACACTTCTTATCGATATCGATCCCCAGGCAAATGCAACCTCAGGATTTGGTATTGAAACAGGTGATGAAATTGATAACACCTTTTATCAGGTGATGGTGAAAGGCGGCGATATCCGCGATGCCATACACTCATCGTCAATCAGTTTTCTTGACGTGCTTCCTTCCAACGTCAATCTGGTCGGGATGGAGGTTGAACTGGTCAACATGAGAGAGCGTGAATATGTGATGCAGAAGGCGCTCAGGCAGGTTCGGGATAACTATGACTATATCATAATTGACTGTCCACCCTCTCTGGGGCTGATAACGCTCAACTCCCTCACGGCGGCCGATTCCGTGCTTATTCCCGTTCAGGCCGAGTATTACGCTCTTGAAGGACTCGGAAAGCTCCTGAACACCATCAGTATCGTCCGCAAGCATCTCAATCCGAAACTTGAAATCGAAGGCGTTCTGGTGACCATGTTTGATGCACGTCTTCGTCTTGCAACCCAGGTTGCTGCTGAGGTGAGAAAGTTTTTTAAGGACAGGGTTTACAGAACCTATATCCGCAGAAATGTGCGTCTTTCAGAAGCGCCGAGTCACGGAAAACCGGTGCTGCTGTACGACGCCCAGTGCCTTGGATCAAAAGACTATCTTGATCTTGCCATGGAGATATTTGAAAGAGATGGCAACATAAAAAAATTTAAAGTTGCTCAGCAGTAGCTGATCACGAAATGGGTAGGGTGCCATGGCCATGTTAAAAAAAGCATTGGGAAAGGGTCTTAAAGCCCTTATTCCGGATGACGGTTTTTCGTCGGATCCAAAGCAGGAAGTTCAGGAACCTCTTCTTGACGGGGTAGTGGGCAGCCTTCCGGTTGAAAAAATCAGGGCCAATCCTTTTCAGCCCAGAAAGAGTTTTGATGAAACCGCACTTGAAGAGCTGAAAAATTCCATTATAGAAAACGGAGTCATTCAGCCGGTGACGGTCTGCCGTGATGGTGAAGGGTATCAGCTTATCAGCGGGGAACGAAGGTTGCGGGCGGTGACACAGGCCGGCTTCAAATTCATTCCGGCCTATATTATCGAGGCTCATGAAGATTCAAGCAAGCTCGAACTTGCCCTTATCGAAAATATTCAGCGTGAGGATCTCAATGCTATCGAAGTGGCACTTGCCCTGAAAAGTCTGACAACCAAGTGCAGCCTCACGCAGGACGAGATAGCCCAGAAAGTCGGAAAAAACCGTTCCACGGTGAGTAATTTTCTCCGGCTTCTGAAGCTGCCCATGCCGATTCAGGACAGTATCAGGAACAGGGAGATCTCTTCCGGCCATGCGAGGGCGCTCATCAATCTTCCCGGTGAACAGCAGCAGTTGAAGGTCTGGAAGCAGATTCTTGCCCGTCAGCTTTCCGTTCGTCAGACAGAGGCGCTGGTGAACAGCATGTTCCGTGATCAGGAAAAACCGGTTGCGAACAAACCCGAAGATCGATCTCCTCAGCTTGGCATGATTGAAACAAGACTGAGAAACCGGTTTGCCACGAAAGTGAAAATTGTAGAAAAAAAAGCCGGGAAGGGCGAGATCCATATTCAGTATTTTTCGCCGGACGATCTGGAGAGAATTCTTGATCTTGTAGGCGATTAGCCCCTGCGATTTTCTGCAGGGAAAGAAAAAGATGTCAGGATGCCTCTGATTATTATCGAGTGCATCCGGAACCGTCAGATAACAGGAACCCTCAACAGAGGATTCGAACAAGAGGAGAGTATGAAGGTTACGTTAGTGGGTAATGGCCGGATGGGGCAGCAGGTTGCAGAGGTCATCAGCCGGTCGAACGATCATGAAATTGCAGCCGTGCTGGACGTTGATGCCCGGATCACTCCGGAGATATTTCAGGGAAGCGACGTGATCATTGACTTTACCGTCAGGCAGGCATTCATGGAAAATCTTCCGGCCATGCTTGCTTCCGGAGTTCCGGTAGTTGTTGGTACGACAGGATGGGATGATGCCGTGGACGAGGTTCGACGCATGGTATCTGATGCCCGGGTGTCGCTGATGTATGCAGCTAATTTCTCTCTCGGAGTGAACATTTTTTTACGCATCCTCAAGGAAGCCGCCCGTTTAATAGCCCCCTTCGAGCAATTCGACATAGCTCTTGAGGAACAGCATCATACCGGAAAAGCCGATTTTCCGAGTGGCACTGCACTTCGAGCTGCAGAGCTGGTGCTTGCCGGCAACAAAAGAAAACGAACCATTGTCAGGCAGCTTTCGGATGACCGCAAACTTGCCGCTGAAGAGCTTCAGGTTGCCGCGCTGAGGCTTGGAAGCGTTTTTGGGAAGCATAGCGCGTTTATCGATTCCGATGTCGATGAAATTCTTGTGGCTCATACGGCAAAAAGTCGCGCAGGTTTTGCCGGAGGAGCCGTTCAGGCAGCCGAATGGCTGATCGGGATGCATCGTCATAAACCGGGATTTTATACCATGGATGATTTTCTCAACGAAAGGCTTTCCTGAAAAGAGTTATGGCTGCTGATGTGGTGGATCGACCTTCCCTGCCTGCGTCCGGAAGGTTTTACACGGTGCTTTTAGGCGCTTTTCTTGTTGTGCTTTCGACAACCGTACCCTACCTGACACTTCTCAATGCCTTTTTCATGGCCGGAATTTTCATGGCCGGGATGTTCTCTATCTATTTTGCCGTCATGCACTACCAGATCCGGTTATCGTACAGCGATGCCTTTCTCTTTGCAAGTCTTGGCGGAATAGCCGGAGGTCTTATTTCCGAGATTGTCGGCTATCTGCTTATCGAGTTTGCGGGGTACAGGCCAGGCACCGAGAGTCTTATGCTGCTTGTCGGCTGGGTTCACCAGATGGCTGCCGGAAATCCCGAACTTGTCGACCTGGTTCGCGAGCTTGACAGGGAGGCAAAGTCGATAGCTCAGATTTCGCCGGATATCAATCTGAAGGACCTTCTGGTATGGATCGTGGTTTCTGCAGGGTTATATGCTCCCGTTACAGGTCTGGGGGGAATTTTTATGGTTTTCAGACTCAAACGTCAGGCGGCGAAGTCCCGATAGTGGGCACAAGAGCCTCTTCGGCAAGTTT
>JAAXUM010000362.1 GCA_013336025.1 Chlorobiaceae bacterium | reverse complement strand
AGCCTATCCATAATGAACCTCCGTATTTTTTTGGGATAGGCTTTGTTTTTACGCCTGAAGGCATTACGTTGTAAACTCGAATGAGTAAGGTTTCTGATGATTTTTTATACTCTTCAGCCTGCTGATGAGCAGGGCAGCAGCTTTCTTGATGGATCTGCGCCAGAGTATTTGTTTGCAGGAACGTAATATATTTAACGAAACAGTGTTGACAGGTTTCTTTTCGGTGCTTATTTCTCGTAAAGACCGCTATATTACAGTACATAATGATTAAAGAAGAATTTTTTGTTCTCTTAAAAATATTTTTTAGTATTAGTATTAAAAGTTAATTGCTGTTACGATGATGATTCGTGAAGAATTCTTCTGCAAAATGACCGGTTCGCTTATCAAGGCACTCTTGATTCTATGGTGCTTTGTTTCCTTTCCTTCTTCTCTCCTTGCTTCCGAGACTGGTGAATATATTGCTATTCGCAAGTCTGGTGGCGGCAAGATTCCTCTGACCTTCGACAAGACCTTTTCAAAGGGTAATAAAGAAAGTGGATGGGCGGATTCCTTTGATTCTGCTGTCCGTGAGGGGCTTGATTATTCCGGGCTGTTTTCAATGATTCCGCCACCGCTCAATGTCAGGGCTGATGGAGGCAAGGGCAGCGTTAATTTCAGTGCGCTTGGCTCTGTGGGTTCCGAGATTTACGCAGGAGGCCGGCTTTCGAAAGAATCCGGCGGAGTGAACCTTGATATGGAGGTTTACGAGACACTTGGCGGAAAGCTGATCATGAAAAAAAGCTACTCCGGAAGTGAGAATGATCTGCGCAAACAAGGCAACGCATTCTGTGCCGATCTTATTGAGCTTTTGACCGGGAAAAAATCATTGTTTGGCAGCAAAATTGTTTTTGTGTCAAATAAAACAGGGTTCAAGGAGATCTATCAGTGCGATTTTAACGGGCAGAATATTGAGCAGCTTACAAATACAAAGTCGATTTCTCTGACACCCGGCTACTCTCCTGACGGCAAGTATCTCGCCTTTACCGATTATACTACCGGAAGGCCTGCCCTGCATATCAGAAATATGTCTGATCGCAGGGATATTGTTCTTGAGAAAAACGGAGTAAGTATCGATCCGGGCTGGAGAAACGGACGTGAATTGGCAACAACACTGTCATATGAAGGGGACCAGGAACTCTATCTATGCAGGACTGACGGAACTGTTTCACGAAGGCTTACGACCAACAAGGGCATTGATCTTTCGCCGACTTTTTCACCCGATGGTTCAAAAATGGCTTTTGTTTCCTCAAGGAACGGATTGCCTCAGATTTTTATTATGGATGTGTCATCAGGAGTGACACGGCGACTTACCTTCAGCGGCAGGTACAATACGCAGCCGTCATGGTCACCAAGTGGTGATAAAATTGCATATTCCACATGGGAAAAAAGCGGGGAAATCAATATATTTACTATTAATGCCGACGGCACGGGGTTGAAGA
Organism: Chlorobiaceae bacterium; assembly: GCA_013336025.1. Lineage (GTDB taxonomy): Bacteria > Bacteroidota > Chlorobiia > Chlorobiales > Chlorobiaceae > Chlorobium. The sequence continues at coordinate 764 of JAAXUM010000362.1, read as the reverse complement.
GGCTTACGAGTGGTTCAAAAGAAAATGAAGCTCCCTCATGGTCGCCGGATGGCAGTATGATTGTGTTTGCGTCTAACCGTCAGGGAAATAAAAAATTGTTTGTGATGGGTTCCGGTGGGGAAAGTCAGAAACGTTTATTACAAATGGACGGTGAACAGATGCAACCATCCTGGTCTTTATTCCGTTAGTAGTATTTTTAGTAATAACCATAAAAAGGGGGAATCATGAGAACTGTAAAACCTTTACTTAAAAGCATTTTTATTCCGGGCATGCTTTTTCTTGGAGCCTGTTGCTGTGAAAAAGATGTCGTTGTTGCACCACCACCGCCACCACCACCGCCAGTAGTAGTAGAACCTGGTCTTGGTGATGTGTTCTACGATTACGATAAATCCGAATTGCGTATGGATGCTGTAGAGCAGCTCAAGACAAATGCTGCATGGATGCAGAGAAATGCTGCAAGTACAGTTGTTGTTGAAGGTCATTGCGATGAGAGAGGTACCAACGAATACAATCTCGCACTTGGCGAACGCAGAGCAAACAGTGCAAAGGATTACATTGTTAATCTGGGTGTTGATGGAGCTCGCATGAAGACCGTCAGTTACGGTGAAGAGCGTCCTTTTGCTCTTGGTCATGATGAAGCATCCTGGGCACAGAACCGCAGAGCTCATTTTGTAGGACAATAAATGAATTGCCTTTTTGGCTCAATGAAGGGGCAGACAGCAATGTTTGCCCCTTTTTTATTCATTGATAACTATTGATACCAT
>JAAXUM010000361.1 GCA_013336025.1 Chlorobiaceae bacterium | reverse complement strand
CAGATTCGACGGAGCCGAGAAAAAATCCCAGGCCTCCCCGATCGAACCCGGTATGCACTGCCTGAAGATCAGGGTGTTGAGCCCCATAATAGTGAACGGAATTGTGTTATCGTTTTCAGCTATAACGGTCAGAAGGGATAAAAAGTAGCGGTTAACCTGAATAATTCATGAGGCTACAGCTATTTTCATCTTTGCGTCAGGTGTTCAGTTGGGGGAGGAGATGAGTTCTTGGTTCCGAGTTCCGAGTTGGAAGAGGTAGATGGGTGACGGGAGGGAGGATTTGAAGACTCCTCCCAAACCAAAATAACAATCATCAGCAACAGGAGTGCTCCGAAGATTTCTTTTCAACGCACTCAGGCTCGGCAGAGACTCCAGACTTTACGGCTCCAGACAATACCGGAGTCCCATGCCCGGATACAACAGAAAGTTTTTTATAGCTGTCGCTGAACCTCGAAAGAAAATCCAATAAGACCTCTCCGCAGAACATGCGAATTTTGCTGATGATTACCTCATCACCATCAACCTGTCTTGCCAGCTTCACCAGATGCTCCAGCTTTTCGTGAATCAGAAAAACATGCTGCCGGATCTGCTCGGCCACCGGAAGTGTGGTATCTTCAAAAACCATATGCATCTTTACATCAAGAACCGAGAGATACTGCATGACATCGCCCATTTTCAATTGCAGATCGTTACCAGCCTCCATTCGGGATATTTTGCTCGGATCACACCCCATACGACTCGCCAGTTCTTTCTGAGAAACCCCTTTTTCCATCCGAAGCTGGAGAAGGTTATTGACAAGCTGACTGCAGCATATTTCCTCTTCAACTTGCAGTTTAACCTTTTCATCTCCAGCAAGGAATGCTGCGGCATCCCCTACCGATGTAAATCTAAGGTTATCCACTGTCTATCTCCTTTTATTTAAAGCACTTATTATTATCAATAAAATCGAAAGGCATTTAACTCAACAAAGATCTTTAATGGTTTTTTTTGCCTGCTCCAGATCTGACCGCTGAGACTCCTTGGTGCCTATACCGAGGATGTAAAGCATTTTTTCACGATGACAGGGGTATATATACAATCGTGACTCTTTTGAACCCTTTATTCCGCTCTGCCCTATTCGAAATATCCCTTTCGTTTCATGCCGGAAAAACGAAGGATGATGCTCCATCTCGGCAAGCTTTTTCCCATCGTCGAGTAATTTTCTGATTTTTTCCAGGTTACTGAAGCACGAGATATACTCCTTTGGATGGTTTCGCTGAAACTGACTGAATACCGATCGAGAAGCAAAGGAAACATCAATTGACCACTTATCATGCATAATAAGCATAGAAAAGCTTAATAAATTGCACTTTTCACATAAATATACAAACAGCAACAGAAATATCTTACTCAAAAGCACACCAACGACACAAAAGTCACCTCAATCATAAAACAGGCATACAAGCCGATGAAAAACGACTTCGAACAAATGACGAGGAAGAAATTCATCCGGAGGGCCTTAGGAAATCATCTTTTTTTGCCATTTTCCCTGCTGTGAGAAAAAATGTTCTCCCAATAACAATGAAACCTCCCATGACAAAAGCCACCGTTGCCGCCATCATCGCGCCGAACGGGAAAACCCGATCGACCGTGCTGCTTACCCGGAGAAACGTGAACCCGTTCAAGGGGTTCTGGTGCCTTCCCGGAGGACATATCGATCAGGGTGAAACCGCGCTTGCCGCAGTTATCCGCGAGGTGGCCGAAGAGACCGGCCTCATATTCACTGACCCGACATTTCTCTGCTTCAGCGACGAAATCTTTCCGCAATACAACTTCCACGCGGTTGCGCTTGCCTTTTACGGAACCGCTTCAGGAACACTTCGTCTGATGCCCGAAGAGGTTGATGAGTACGGATGGTTCACCATCGACGAGGCTCTCTCCCTGCAGCTTGCCTTTAACCACGAACAACTGTTGCAACGATATGCGAAACTATAGTATTCCTGCCCTGCTGCTCATACCGTGCCTGCTCTTTATCGGAGGATGCAGGAAGGCCAAAACCGGAGCGGAGCGCAGGCATGAGATAAAGCCGAGAATCGTAAGCCTTGCCCCGAGTGTTACCGAGATGATGTTTGCTATAGGGGCCGGAGAGCACCTCGTAGGGCGCACCACCGCCTGCGACTGGCCGGCAGAGGCGGCAAAGGTGCCTGTTGCGGGCGCTTTCGGAAGACCGTCCATGGAGATGCTTGCGTCCATGCATCCCGACA
>JAAXUM010000360.1 GCA_013336025.1 Chlorobiaceae bacterium | reverse complement strand
ATTGAAGCAGCTTCGGGTGAGAGCTCATCAAGAAACGGTACGACTGTTGTTTTATAGGGAGTGGTAACGTTCAGCCCGGCAATGCCGAGAGCTCTTGCCCCTGACAGCGCAGGCTCAATAAGGGCAGCCGAAGCAATATTGAAAATCGTGTAAACATAGGGGAGCGCGAGCAGGTCGCATGCCGTATTATGAATCAGGGGTGAGCGTGAGTAGGATTTATTTCGCCCGATAAGGCCGAGAATTTTTTCAGGTTGCATCATGCAGGTCGTCCCGGTGACGATGGTGATCAGGAAATACCAAGCATTTTTCTGACGGAATCCTGCTGGTAAAGTTCCGGGAATGTGCTTTGAAAAAGTTGTTTTTTATCAGGGTCGATTTTGAACGCCTTGCTCAGAGCTTTCAGTGTGCTGAGTTTGTCACCCATGGCAAAATAGGCGGCTGCTATCTCGAAATGGGCATCAGCCGAAAGAGGCTGCAGTTTCAGCGACTGATGAAGAGCCTCAATGGATTCGTTGTTATACCCTGCTTCGCGAAGTACCATTGCATAATCAACCCATATTTGCGGACTTTCAGGGTCAAGAGTGATGATATGTCGATAGGTTTCAAGAGAGTCTTCAAGCTCATTGAGATTATACTCTATTTCCGCTTTGAGCAACAGAAACTCGATGCTGTCAGGGATTGCCTTCAGTGCTTCAATAATGGCAAGAGATGCTTCATTATACTGTTCAATGGCTTCATGGCAGCAGGCAAGCGCAAACCATGCATCATGGAAATCAGTATTGAGTTCGATGCAGCGGCGATAGCAGAGAATGGCTTCGCTGTACTCTTCAAGTTCTTCGTATGCTATACCAAGATTGTACAGGGCATTGAGATCATCAGGCTCAAATTCAAGAGTTTTCACATAGCTTTCAGCAGCCTCTTCAATTTTTCCCGTTATGGCAAGCACATTGGCCCGGTTATACCATGCGGAGCTGAAATCATCGGCAAGAGCCAGAGACATATCATAGCACTGAAGTGCCTCATCGTATCGCTTCAGTTTGCTGAGTACCAGGCCGTTGTTGTACCAGGCATTAATATTGTAAGGATCATGGTCCAGAGCCTTGTTGTAACAGGCAGTGCTCTCTTCAAGTTTTCCCAGGAGATCTTTTCCGTAGGCAAGCTCATACCATGCATCCGAAAAATCAGGATCGAGTTCGAGGCAGTGTTCAAAATCTTTTTCTGACTCAGTGAACCGTTCAAGCCTCTGCAGAATGATGCCCCTGTAATAGGAGTACTCACGTTCAATCGATGAGTCAACATACATATCCTCAAGAATTTCAAGCGCCTCATCAAGAGAACCGGTATTGAAGTGAGCCAGGGCATAGTTCAGGCGCATTTCACTGTCTGCGGGACTGAGCAGTACAGCCTGCCGGAATGCATCAAGGGCATCATTGAAATAACCGTTAACGGTGAGACAGTTACCAAGATGAAACCAGGTTTCAGCATTGAAGGGCGAGACGACCTCAAGACGTTGGGCAACGGCAAGCGCTTCCTGGATAAATCCATCTTCATTAAGCTGGCTGATCAGATCAATCAGCTCTTCAGCATCGTACATGCTTTCAAGATCGTCAAGATCAGGCGGCTCTTTTTGTGATAAACCGGATGATTCATGACGGTTTTCATCAAAAAAATCAGACAGACTCATACACAATTCTCATGGGGTTCAAATAGTAATAACAGCATACTGCGCATAAGACAAATATAACAGAATTTTCATAAGAACAAGATTTCCCCATCACCCGTTCCCCTCTTCTCATGAGCTCTCTTCCACGGGATGGTAGAACCGGAAAAGGAGGGCAGCGGTTTTGTTTCCTGCTGCTGCTCTGAGTTCATCGATTCCTGCTTCTCTTATGCGGTCAACCGATCCGAAATGTCTGAGCAGCTTCTGTGCTGTTTTTTCGCCGACTCCCTGTATTGTCGTGAGTTCTGTTTCAATGGTTCTCTCAGTTCGCAGTTTGCGGTGATAGGTTACAGCAAATCGGTGCGCTTCATCTCTGAGCTGTTGTATAAGTTTAAGTGCGGGAGATGTTTTAGGAAGATTGAAGGGATCGGCTGTGTTCGGCGTGAAGATCTCCTCGATGCGTTTTGCCAGCCCGATTACCGGGATGTCGAGTTTAAGTGCAGCAAGAACCCTGACTGCCGTGGAGAGCTGTCCCTTGCCCCCGTCAACTACAATAAGATCGGGAAGCGGAAGCTCTTTTGAAAGG
>JAAXUM010000120.1 GCA_013336025.1 Chlorobiaceae bacterium | reverse complement strand
TGGAAATCAGGCGTATTAAGGAAACACTTTCGAATAAAAAAAAGCAAACTTACCGATCAATCCTGCAGCTCTAAAGAAGTAAAAAGCATCTATAAATATATATATCATCTATTATCAGAGCAATCATGCAACAGCGGTCAAGGTACTTGTATAGTTGAAAATAGTTCTTAAACTGTTATAGGGATAAAACGTATTTATTATCCACTGTTCCAGACTTTTTAAAATCGTCTGCCAGATATTCCGTTTTATCACAGGGTATCGATGGAGCGAATTTGCTCCTCTAAGCATATTTCAACATTTAATGACAATCCATGCAATTCGAATCACTGAGCATTATTGAACCAATTTTACTCGCACTCAAAGAAGAAGGTTATGCAACGCCAACACCTATCCAGGCTGAAGCAATACCAATTGTTTTACAGGGTACTGATCTGCTTGGATGCGCTCAGACCGGAACAGGTAAAACAGCCGCTTTTGCCATTCCTATCCTGCAAATATTGAGTGAAAATAAAGTTGTTGAGAAGAGCAGAAAAATCAGAAGTCTGATCGTCACACCAACACGAGAGCTTGCCATTCAGATCGGCGAAAGCTTCAAGGCTTATGGCAGACATACAGGATTAACCAATACAGTTATTTTTGGTGGCGTTAATCAGAACCCGCAAACAGCGTCACTTCTTCGTGGTGTCGACATTCTTATTGCCACACCAGGAAGATTGCTTGATCTGATGAATCAGGGTCATCTTCATCTGCGTGATGTGGAAATACTTGTGCTGGATGAAGCGGACCGGATGCTCGATATGGGTTTTATCCATGATGTAAAAAAAATTCTGGCACACCTTCCAAAAAAGAAGCAGTCTCTTTTCTTTTCAGCCACCATGCCGCCTGAAATTGTCAAGCTTGCCGCCACGATCCTGCACAATCCGTCAAAGGTTTCGGTCACACCTGTATCGTCAACCGTTGAAATCATTAATCAGGCGATTTATTTTGTTGATAAAGGAAATAAAAACAGCCTCCTGCTCGATCTGCTGAAAGACAGGAACATCAAAACATCACTTGTTTTTACCCGAACAAAACACGGGGCAGACAAGGTTGTAAAATATCTCCTGAAGCACAATATCACCGCAGAAGCTATTCACGGCAATAAAGCCCAGAATGCCCGCCAGAGGGCATTGAATAATTTTAAAGCTCAAACAACAAGAGTTCTGGTAGCAACCGATATTGCCGCACGTGGCATTGATGTTGATGATCTTGAATATGTGATCAATTTTGAAATGCCCAATATTCCTGAAACCTATGTTCATCGTATCGGGAGAACAGGAAGAGCCGGAGCAAAAGGAACCGCGCTTTCTTTTTGTGATGCTGAAGAAAAAGAGTACCTGAAGGATATTGAAAAACTGATCGCGAAAAAAATTCCGGTTATTGAAAATCATCCATTTCCCCTGATGGATCACAACCCGGTTAAAACTGCAAAACAACAGGGCCGAGGGCAATCAGGCCATCCGGGTCCAAAACCTTCAGGAAGAACGGCTTCAAACCGCTGGTCAGTTAATCCAAGAAAAGCGCGATAGTTTTTTTTCATGTTTGTCCGTTTATGTAACAAACCGCCATATTGACACCATAAAGTCACTCCTGAATTGTTTGCTTTTGATTTGGAATTTCTCTTTAATCATCAAACAATTCAGGACGCTTCTGTTTGCATGATGTGTGCTCAGGTCTCCCGACAATAAACAGAGAAGTTTTTTACTTCTCTCTCTTTTGATCATCTCTCATCCTCACCATACACTGAACCTGCCGGCATGAATCAAATCACAATTACAAGCGTTGCGATTAGCGGATAAACTTGATTAAACTCGCCATCAGGATCTGACAATCACTATGTTCGCAATGGTTTCTAAATTTTCAACTCCATCTGAGATTGATTGAAAGGATCACCGCGCTGCAACTCCAAAATAAACAGCGGGCAAATAGCTGCTATGTTACAGCACATTATATTCTTATGTGTTTCACGGCTATATATTTCCATTGAATTTCAGATATCACCCTCCGCTGATGCACTAATCGCATCGACTCTCCCTCATCTTTCCGCATACTTTTTCCCTATGCGCTTTGATGGAACAGCATAGAATAATATATGTAGTATGTGCGTATTTCTACTTATATATTTATCGTAGTTCTACGAATTGTCTCAATCGGGTTAAGTGGATACATTTGTTTATGAATGAATAAGAATGTGTGTTGTTACAGAAACCAAATGATTACGACAATGAAAAACATGAAAAACACCCGATTAAACGGCTTATGGATAGCGTTGCTGTTCACTGGGTTGATGAGCAGTATTTTTCTTTCGTCACCCGGCTATGCCGTCAATGTCTCCATTGGTGATAAATATGGAGGCGGTATCGTTTTTTATATCCTGCAGCCTGGCGATCCCGGCTACGAACCCGGACAGCAGCACGGTCTGATTGCCGCAGTAGAGGATCAGGGGCGGGGCGTTGAGTGGAGCAATATCACCACACAGGAGATCCGCGGATTACAAACAGGAATAGGTACCGGTCGAACAAACACTGCCGCCATTCTGTCTCAAAGCGGCCATGTTGCAAGTGCGGCAAAGCTCTGTTCTGATTATGTCTATGACGGAATAAGCGATTGGTGTCTGCCAAGCAGGGATGAGCTGCAGAAGATGTTCCAGAACAAGGCGGTTGTCTGTAATTTTTGCGATGCCCACTGGAGTTCATCCGAGGCTGGCCCGGCTGACGTCTGGGTCAATTCGGATACCGGCAGTAAAGGGCACTACCACATGAAGTCGATCGGCATCAATGTTCGGGCTATCAGGTATTATTGAAATCCTGAAGGATACAGCCGTGCCCGGCAGGTCTGGAATTGTGTCCGTTAAGATATTTGTAATGAAGTGATTTCCCCCCTGACTGTTATGAGATCAGCCCGAAAGCCTCGATTGAATCAATCGGGGCTTTCGGGCTTTTTGCATGTTCAATAGCTTCATTTTTCAACAGGATATGAGCAGGATTAAAGGAATCGCTTCGCTGTGGACAAAAAGATGAAGAAATTGATCAAAAACCGGGATTTGCGAGACAGAGGGGGAATAGTTAAGTGCTGAATAACTTTTATATTGAGCATTGAAAAAAACGGATGCAACCGAAAACACCTGATTCTTCAGAACGATGCTTAAAAAAATTCTGCTCCTTATTATTTTCTCCCTGGGGAGTTCAGTGCCGGTATTTGCAAAAATTGCTGGCAAACCCGTTGCGTCTGTTTCGGCGGTTCCCCTCAAACCGACAGAGACACAGGAGCTTGCAGGCTTTTATATCACTCAATACCTTCTTCAGAACCACTTCAGAAAGGTATCGGTCAATGACTCGCTGTCACAGGAGATATTCAACCGGTATGTCGATAATCTTGACGGCAGTAAAAACTATTTTGTCGCAAGCGAGGTTGACAGCCTGCGAAAAATTTATGGAACGCAGATTGACGATGAATTTCTGGTCGGAAAATCTAATGCGGGATTTTCCATTTATAATTTTTTCCTCAAACGCGCTAAAGAGAAAATGCGGTTTATGAAGTCCGTTGTCGATACCGCGCACTTCGATTTTTCAAAGCCTGAAACGCTTGCCCTTTATCTGAAAAACGCCCCATGGCCTCTTGACAGACGCCAGCTTGAGGATGTCTGGAGAAAAGAGCTGAAATACCTTTGGCTCAACATGAAATATTCAGGAGAGAAGAACAAACCCATCAGGACAACGCTGTCAAAAAGTTTTACAACCAGACTTAATCTTCTTAATCGCCAGAAGCCCGAAGACGCTTTTCAGGCCTATAACTATGCCTTGACCACATCATTCGATCCTCATACGAACTATTTTTCTCCGGACGAATACAAGAACTTCCAGATCGATATGAGCCGTTCGATTGAGGGCATAGGCGCCAAACTTCAGACCGAAGGGGAGTTTACCGTCGTCGCCGAAATTATTCCCGGAGGACCTGCCTTTAAAAATAACCTTCTGAAAAAAGGAGACAAGATAATCGGGGTCGGACAGGGAAAAACGACTGCTCTTGTTGATGTAACCGGCTGGAGAATCACCGATGTGGTCAAACTTATCCGGGGGAAAAAAGGTACGACGGTCAGCTTGAAAATACTTCCTGCAAGCCAGAGCGGCCGGGGTCCGTCAAAAATAATTCAACTGTTACGTGATAAGATCAATCTGGAAGAACAGGCTGCAAAGAAAAGCATTATCGTGCAGAACGGGCAGAAAATCGGCGTTATTACCATTCCCTCCTTTTATCTCGATTTCGAAGGGGAGCAACTCAAAACCGGCAACTACAACAGTACAAGCCGTGACATCATCCGTTTGCTGAATGAACTGAATGCCGAGCATGTTCAAGGCATCGTTATTGATCTTCGTGAAAACGGAGGGGGCTCGCTTGAAGAGGCCGTGAAAGTTACCGGCCTGTTTATTCCAACCGGCCCGGTCGTGCAAATAAGTAATGCAAACGGAAAAATAGCCGTCCTTGAAGATGAGGACATCCGCGTTCTGTACAACGGACCTCTTGCCGTACTGGTAAACCGGTACAGCGCGTCAGCTTCGGAGATATTTGCCGCTGCAATCCAGGATTACGGGAGAGGCGTGATTATTGGTGAGAGAACGTTCGGAAAGGGAAGTGTTCAAAGCATCATCAATTTTTCAAGACCGGTTGCCGGAGTTGTAAACCAGCCTGAGCTTGGAGAGATAAAACTGACGATCGCAAAATTTTACAGGATTTCAGGAGGCAGCACCCAGCATAAGGGAGTTGTTCCCGATATTACCATGCCCTCCGTTATCGACACCGCGACTATCGGTGAAGACACCTATCCCAGCAGTCTGCCATGGAGCACCATTCCGCCCTCGGTGTACCAACCAACAGGTGATGTGAGTGCGGCGGATATTGGCATTCTCCGCCAAAAACATCAGGATCGCAGCTCGAAAGATCCGCTCTACCAGTCTTATCTGAATGATCTTGGCAAACTTGACCAAATCCGTAAGAAAAAGTCGGTATCTCTTGAAGATTCAGCTTTTAAAACGGAAATCGAGACGATGAAAAAAATCGAAGACCAGTGGATTAAGGAAACTGATACCGCTAAAAATACGAAAGCCGTAAAAAAAGATGTGCTGCTTGACCAGTCGGCTTCAGTTGTTTCGGATTTATCGCTGCTGAAAAAAGGGGAGAAGTAGCAGCTTTATTTTGCCCGGCATCGAGCGGAACAGGTTTTGCCTCAGGAAACCTGTTTGAATGTCATTTCCACGCCGACGGCGTTGAGAACAGCCTTAATGGTTTGGTAACGCGGGTGTGCTCCCGGCCGTAAAGCCTTATAGAGGCTTTCACGACCAAGTCCTATTTTTTTTGGCAATTTCTGCTATACCTTTTGCTCTTGCAACATCTCCCAAAGCCTCAAGATATTCTTCGGGGTCAGGGTCTTCTTCGGTTGCCTTGAGGTATTCGACAATCATTTCATCGTTGTCGAGATAGTTGGCCGGGTCAAAATCCCGGATCGTTACATTGCTCATGAACAATGCTAAGCGTCCTGTTTTTTCCGTTTCGTATCTGGAAGCTCTGACCTCGTTTTCGCCAACCGAAGACAAATACCGAATATAATTCGAATGCCGATACTCTTGGCCAGCTTTCACAATGGGTGAAAAGTTTTCTATTTACCGCTTCCTAAATTATAATTAGGGGTAGACCTCCTGATCTGCGCATCTCTGTTCGCCCTCGTCGTATGCTCTCCATGAATCCCTATTGCTTCATAATTATCCGACGGTGAAATTGGCATTGAAAGCATACCATCACCTAAACCACTATACGGCGTTCCTGGTAATGGTAGTCCCGAGAATTGTTGCTGTTGTGCCATACCACGATTTCGATTAATTTCCGCA
>JAAXUM010000359.1 GCA_013336025.1 Chlorobiaceae bacterium | reverse complement strand
ATATGATTATATTGATCGGCTGGTATCTTTTCCTTGCTGCTATCTCCGCAACCTCCCATATCCTTAACCGGCGAAAAAAATGAATTTCCGTACCGGGCGTCGATGGTGTCTGATTCCCGTAAACGATCGTGTACAGGATGCGGGAAGCTTTACCGTTACATGCGGGCCATACACTTGCAGCCCTCTGTATCAATGATTCAAACCGAAACAGCATCCCACTCTTCTCCAAGCGCAATTCCGGAATATTTTCAGCTCATCCGGAACCAGGTCAGCAGCTTTTCTCAGCCATGCCAAAGCCGCAGTATGCTGAGTCGCAAAACACTATGACCTATTTTTTTCCCGGAAGCGGCCATTTGATTGTTTCTTCATCAGAGTCCTGGGCTGTTCCGGATGCCTTCGCTGTCGTTTTTTTCCCTGCACTCTTCTCATCAGTACGGTTCAAAAGCTTGTCAATAAAGCGTTTGCCTTTTTCATAAACTAAATGAATCTGATTTCCCGTCTTTTTTTCTGTGGTGTCAATAGCCATGATGTGTTATACCCAGGATCGATTCCAAAAAAAATAATTGCATTCTCATGATTGCATGTTTTCAATATCTGTATGCCTATACATACAAATAAACAGCATGACTATCACTACCCGGTCTGACAAATAAAGGTACTTCATTTATTTTGTTCCATGTTCTCGTGACATGAAATAACAGTACCCTTGGCGGCACAAACACCAAACTCGGGAAACCGGATATACAAAATAATGTTCGAGGGCTCCCGGCAACTCTCTTATACCCCGGGCTTTCTCTCCACGTTCTTCTCATCTTCGTGCAGGGAAACCAGTATCTCCTGATAGGCCTGCAGGAGCTCCGGGCGCTGCGCATCAGGAACTTTGGCCGCATCGAGACAGCGGGTAAAAACGTCAAGCTCTCCAAGCTCATCGAGCGATTCGTCATCTGAGAACTGCTGAAGGGCAAGAGCTGCAATCCGGTTATTCTTGATTCTGCGAATTTCAAGCATTGAGCCTTTCACGGCATCCTCAAGCAGGCTTCTCAAATCTCCGGAAAGATCGTCGCCGGTGTACTCGATCTCAAGCCAGGCTGCGCTTCCCGTAGCCTTCAGTTCGAAAATCCGAGAAGTAATGGCCTGCAGCGTACCGCTGATGCGTTCGAGCGGCTGAAAACAGGGTATCGGAATTTCTGTAATACGCCGTTCGCTATCCGCAAACTCGACAATCAGCACCTTTTTCTGCTGGCCGGCCTCTCCAAACCCCATCGGGATTGGTGAACCGCTGTAGCGGAGATGATCTTCACCTCCTACAGTCTGGGGAACATGCAGATGACCAAGCGCAAGATAGTCTATCCCGGCAGGAAAAACCGAACGGCTCACATGAGCAAGAGAGCCTGCATAGATTTCGCGAACTCCGTCGTTATCAATGGTTTGACCTCCGGCAGTGAACAGATGCCCCATAACAATCATGGGAAGAAAGCCACCCTCCTGCAACCTCCGCTCCTCCCCTGCCCTGCATACATCGCGATAGTGGCCCGCTATGCCTTCGAGCAGTTTGAGGTTTTTGTCTTCCATGCTTTCGCCCGGACTGACACTCCGGATATCGCGATCGCGCAGATGCGGCACCGCGCAGACAACAGCTTCAGCCCTGCCTTTTTTATCGCGAAGCACCAGCACCTCGTTCATCGGATCGTTGCTCATCGAACCAACAACATGCACATCAAGTGTACGCAGAAGGGCTTTCGGAGCGTCGAGAAAAGATGGAGAGTCGTGGTTACCGGAGGTAATCACCACATGCCGACAGACCGTCGAACGTGCAACCCTGTCAAGAAACCCGTAGTAGAGCTCCTGGGCGCGGCTTCCCGGCACCGTGGTATCGAACACATCGCCAGCCACAAGAAGCAGATCGACCTGTTCCTTTTCAATGAGAGCGGAAAGCCAGTCGAGAAAAGCTGAAAACTCGCCGTATCGGCTTCTTCCATAGAGAGTTCGCCCTAAATGCCAGTCGGAGGTATGGAGTAGTTTCATACTGTTAGTTTGTTGCATAATATCCTGTAAAGTCAAAGCCGGAGGGCGTTTTCGACATCCTCATATATCTTTATCCGGCGATTTGCCTAAACCTCCCAGAGCAATGGTTATACCTATGGCTACAAGCAGAACTCCAGATATTGACTCAAGAGATACGATGATTTTGGTGAATCTGCTTACCGGAGTGATATCGCCAAATCCGGTTGAGGTAATCGTAACGGCACT
>JAAXUM010000358.1 GCA_013336025.1 Chlorobiaceae bacterium | reverse complement strand
GGCGTGAAGATCTCCTCGATACGTTTTGCCAGCCCGATTACCGGGATGTCGAGTTTAAGTGCAGCAAGAACCCTGACTGCCGTGGAGAGCTGTCCCTTGCCCCCGTCAACTACAATAAGATCGGGAAGCGGAAGCTCTTTTGAAAGGGTTCCGCTGTATCGGCGGGTCAAAACTTCATGCATTGCCGCATAGTCATCGGAACCTTCAACGGTTTTAAGTTTAAACTTTCTGTAGTCTGATTTTTTTGCTTTTCCCTGAACAAAAGAGACCATGGAACTGACATAATCTGTTCCATGAAAGTGAGAGTTGTCAAAACACTCGATACGGTTTGGTGTTCGCGGCAGGTGCAGCAGTTCCGTAAGAGCCAAAAGACCGCTGTGTTCCCGTAATGCTTCACCCCGTTTCTGTTTCTGTATCAGATACTCTTCAAGATGATGACGGGCGTTCTCCTGACAAAGCTGGATCAGATGTGCCTTTTCACCAATAAGTGGTACCGTGAGACGAATGCTTTTTTTCTGTTTGCCCTCTGTACTGCTTTTTGAGATGAGGAGGCTTTCAAGAGCCTCTTTATCCTCATCAGGAAGCTCTGTCTGCAGAAAGATTTCATCAGGAAGGAGATCGCCGGTTTCGAGATAGTAACGTTCAACAACCCGTGCCAGAAGATCATTCGTCCCGACACCTTCGGTGTTATTCATATACAATCTTTCGGAACCAAGCAGTTTTCCTTCGCGGATTTTAAAAATCACACCGCATCCGTCATCATCACGGGAGGCAATGGCAAAGACATCACGGTCGAGGTTGTCGTTGGTTACAACTTTCTGCCGTTCCGCATATCGTTTCAGGCTGTCAATCTGCGATTTTAATTCAGCAGCCTGTTCAAACTTCAGCTCTTTTGCAAAAAAGAGCATTCTCTCGCTCAGAGAGCGGATGGTTGCAGATGTTTTTCCCTTCAGCAGGCGGGTGATTTCGCCGATCATCAAAAGGTACTCTTCTTCAGCGAGCAATCCTTCACAGGGGCCCTTACATTTGTGAATGTGGTAATCGAGACAGACCTTGAATTTTCCCCGGGCAATGTTTTCCGGGGAGAGCCTTAATTTGCAGCTCCGCAACGGAAAAATTGAACCTATAAGATCAAGAATTGCTCGAAGCTGCCTTGATTCGGTGTAGGGTCCGAACCAGGTTGAACCATCTTTTTTTACCTGGCGGGTAATGAGAATTCTTGGAAAAGGTTCATTGGTGATAACCAGATACGGGTAGGTTTTATCGTCTTTCAGGTTAACATTGTACCGAGGCTTGAGATCTTTGATGAGATTGTTTTCAAGGATCAGCGCCTCAACTTCCGATGAGGTGATGATGACCTCCAGGTCGGCAATTTTGCCTGCCATAACCAGTGTTTTACCGAAAAGCTGCTGAGGGTTTCTGAAATAGGAGCGTACGCGGTTTCTCAGATTTTTCGCTTTGCCGATATAAATAACGCGACCTTGCGCATTTTTGAACTGGTAAACTCCCGGTGATGTTGGCAGTGAGCTGACTTTTTCAAGAGAAACTCTTCCTGCCGTCGGGTTATGCTGCTGGAGCGGATCACTATCCATGAAGAAAAAACGGTTCTGCTGTAAGAATAATCGAATGAAGCTGAAAGTGCAGGATACAAAAAAAAGAAAAAGCCGCAGACATTGTGCGGCTTTTTCTTTTACCGGAAGGAGTGGTTCCCTTCAGGTTTTTTTCTGGAGAGTTCGTCTAATCTACAGAATCATACTCGCCTTTAAGGGCAAAGACCCCGAAGGTGATGAGACTGAAGGAGATGATCGGCATCAGCACAACAATCACGATAGACCAGAAGATCCAGTTTTCTTCGCTGGGTTTAACAGCGATCTCTTTCATGGCTTGCATGATCGCCAGCGGAATGATCCCTGCGCCCATGAGTGCCCAGAGTATTCCGGCAACCTTTTTAATTGCAGACATAATAAATAGAGTTTAATGGTTCTTGATTAGTCGATGTCCATGTTATTGGTCTTGCCCGAAATGTATATCGAGCCGATAAGGAAGCATACTGCTCCAATGATGATCGGATACCAGAGACCGGCAAGCGGGTCGGCAGGTGGCAGATCAGGACCGGGACGGGTTGCTTCAACAAGTCGGGTTGAAATAAGCGGAACCAGACCACCAAACACACCGTTACCAATGTGATAGGGGAGCGACATGGATGTATAACGTATTCTTGTCGTGAACAGCTCCACAAGGAACGCGGCAA
>JAAXUM010000005.1 GCA_013336025.1 Chlorobiaceae bacterium | reverse complement strand
AAACAAGATAATGAATAATGTGATAGATCTTCCTTTTCCGGAAGGGATCAGGGAAAATCCGCCTGAACGTTGCTATAAATGAAAAAATTATATTTTCGGTTTTCTGAAGTATTTTTCTGAAAAAAACAAGATTCAGAACTCTTGATCTCAAGGTTATTGCCATGCAGGGATATCGCAGAGGGACTCCTGTCGATGAATATGAGGGATTCCGGTTTGTCAGTCCATCGCCGAATATAAAAAGTACCGCTGCAGCCCTTGTCTATCCTGCGACGGTTTTTCTTGAAGCCACAAAGGTGAGTGAAGGGAGGGGAAGCGATGCTCCTTTTATGCAGTTCGGCGCACCTTTTATTGATTCGGCCAGACTTTTGCAGGAGGTTCAGGCCTGCCGGTTGCCTGGAGTGGAGTTTTCTTCTGTTCAGTTTGTTCCTAAGTCCGGAAAATTCAGGAGTGAGCAGTGTTTCGGTTTGAAGCTGAGGGTTTCGGACAGAAAGCATTTTTCTCCGTTTACAACTTCCGCAGTCCTGCTTCTTGCTCTTCAAAAGCTCTATCCATCAAATCTCGGACTGCAGGAGGGAGGTGCTTTTTTTGACCGCCTTGCAGGGACACCGCTCTATCGGGAGATGATTCTCAAACAGGTTCCTCTTGAGGTTATTACCGAGGCAAGCCGCAAAGATGTGCTGGAGTTTGAACGAATGTATCCCGAACGCTTTATCTATCCGGAACAGTAGTTATTTATTGCATTGGCGTTCAGCGTGGTACGCGGTATTCACCCGTAACACCCTGTTTTGAAAGCAGTATCTGCCAGAGTTCGATCGATCTTGCCCTGAACGCCCCTGAAAAGCTGAGAAGGTAGTATTGCCACATGCGGTGAAACGTTTCATTGTAGCAGGATTGCAACGCATGCCAGTGTTTTTGGAAATTTTCATGCCATGCCTTGAGCGTTAGTGAATAGTCGTAGCTGAAAACGTGCCAGTCTTCGAGTTTGAAGAGTCCTTCGTAGTTTTCGGTGATCTGGCTTGCGCTCGGAAGCATGGAGTTCGGAAAGATGTATTTACAGCTCCAGGGATCGCCATTGGTGGTGGGCATGTTTCCTCCTATCGTGTGCAGAAGGGATAACCCGTCGGGTTTAAGGCAACGGCTGACCAGCTGGAAGTAGGTGCGATAGTTCTTGTACCCGACATGCTCGAACATGCCTATCGAGTATACTCTGTCAAACATTCCTTGCATTCTGCGGTAGTCGCACAGTTCGATACTGACCGGTAGTCCTTCGCATTTTTTTCTGGCCATTCTGGCCTGTTCGGATGATATGGTTATAGCTGTTACAGAAACGTTATAGTGTTCGGCAGCGAATCGGGCGGCTCCTCCCCAGCCGCACCCGATGTCGAGAACCTTCATACCGTCCTTAAGACACAGCTTGTCAAATATCAGCCGGAGTTTCTTCTCCTGCGCTTCATCAAGGGTATTTGCCTCTTTCCAGTAGCCGCAACTGTAGATCATTCGTTTGTCAAGCATGCATTCAAACAGATCGTTTCCTGTGTTGTAATGATGCTCTCCGACGAAAAAAGCTCTTGACGGTCGCTGCAGATTGCAGGTTTTGCCGATCAATCTGCCGATAAACCATTCGGGAGTGACGACTTTTTCATCGCATTTTGCCGAGAGCAGCCGGAAAAAGAACTCCTCAAGGTCATCACAGTCCCACCATCCTTCCATGTATGACTCGCCAAGCCCGAGACTTCCTTGCGTGATTACCCGACGGAAAAAACGATTGTCATGAACATGGACATCCCAGGGCCTGTTGCCGTTAATATTGATATCTGCGTTATTGAAAATGAGTTCAAGCTGCTTTTTAAAAAAGCTGTCAAGCATTGCAGTGCGATGCTGTGTCTGAATGGAGTTCAATGGATATTCCATGGCTGATGGGTGATTATCGATTGTCCTTTTACAGAAACAACAGGAGCAAATTCGCCCCCTCAAACTATTTGAATCTATCGCGGAACATCAAATGCTCCTTCAATGCCGTTATGCGAATACAAGATCTGCCAGAGCTGTACATTTCGAGCACGGAAAGAACCTGCTGCACTCAACAGATAATAATGCCACATTCTGAAAAACCGTTCCTGATACTGTTCGCCAAGCATGGCTTGGTGTTTTATAATATTGTCATTCCATGCCTTCAGTGTAAGATAGTAATCGTGCCCGAATGAGTGCCAGTCTTCCATGGTAAGCACGCCTTCAGCGGCTCTGGTAATGTGATTGGCTGAAGGAAGCATTGAATTAGGAAAAATATATTTTTCTGTCCATTTGTCGGTATTGGTGCCGGAGCGGTTGCTTCCGATGGTATGCAGCAGAAAAAGTCCGTCCTGTTTCAGACTTTTTTTCACAATCTGAAAGTAGTTTCGATAATTTTTGTGTCCGACATGCTCAAACATGCCAATGGAGTATATTCGGTCAAAGTTGCCGCTTATGTCGCGGTAGTCCATAAGTTCGATCTTTACAGGGAGTCCGGCACATTTTTCACGGGCAAGCTTAACCTGTTCACTTGACACGGTCAATCCTGTAACTGTTGCTCCATAGTGTTCTGCTGCAAATTTAGCTGCTCCACCCCATCCGCAACCGATATCGAGGACATTCATTCCCGGTTTCAGCATGAGCTTTCTGAAAATAAGGTGCAGTTTGTTTTCCTGCGCCTGGTTCAGATCCTGAGCGTTTTTCCAGTAGGCACAACTGTACATCATGGCATTGTCGAGCATTGCTTCATAGAGGTCGTTGCCGATGTTGTAATGTGTTTCTCCAACGGTGTATGCTCGTGTTGTGTTTTGGAGATTGAGTATTTTGCCAACGAGGTTGTTCATCATTCGGGGGACTTTGGATACTTTCGTATCAAGCCTGGCGCGAAGTACTCTGAAGAAAAACTCGTCAAGAGCATCACAGTCCCACCATCCATCCATATAGGACTCACCGATTCCAAGATGTGATTCCGTCAGAACCCGCTGATAAAATCGGTCGTCATGAACCCTTATATCCCATGGTCCTGTTCCATCAATGGTGATGCCTGCGGAAGCAAGAATTTTCGTGAGTTTGTGTTTGAAAAATGTGCTCATGCTTTTCTTGATGGTTAGTACTGCATTCTTGATGATAACAGCCCTGTTTCTCTATATAATCAATTTTATCCCCGGTTACTGCAACACCGAACGAAGCCCGATCAGGTTTTGAATGGCTTGAGAAGTAATGCTGATATTGTCTGCCGGTTGATGGAGCTTTCTTCTGAAAGACCAATTTTTATTGATCCGATCTCATTTTTCAAAAGGAAACTCCGGAAAATTCTGTCCCATAAAGAAAGCATGCTTCCGTAGTTTGTATCATGCTCTTTTCGAATAATGGAGTGGTGAATACGGTGAAGGAGCGGGGTAGGGATAACGTTCCGAAGTATTTTGTCGATCTGATCGGGTATTTTCACATTACTGTGATGAAATGCAATGACTGGTGTCATCAGAATGGTATAAAGAAGGATATCCTCGATTCCTGCGCCGATCAGAATGAAAACGGGAAGTTTAAGCAGTTCAGAAAAGAGTATTTCCATAAAGTGAAATCGCCATGCTGTGGTGACATCAATTATCGGATCGCTGTGATGGATTGAATGGAAGCGCCAGAAAAAAGTTACTTCATGGTTCATACGGTGCCAGCAATACATCCAGCAATCAAGAATGGTGAGAATTGCGATCGTCTGCATCCAGGCCGGTATACCTGAACCCTTGATTCCTGGCCAGAATACATTGGTTCTTTCAAGTACTGAAGCCATCAGTAACATTGAGGGAAAAAGAATCAGAAGGTTGCAGGCAGCCATGCCAAAATTGGAAACAGCATGGGTGTTTCGGTCAACGGTTGGTTTGAAAAATGGATGTAAACCTTCAAGCACCCAAAAAAAGCCTGCAGAAGAAAGTGTTGTTAAGAGTGATATGATTTGCAGGATTTTCATCTCTTCTCTTTTTTACCTGTTTTTCGGGAGTAAGACAAGTTGTGAAAAGAGCATCGATAAGCCTTTTCTATTCTATTCCAGAATCGTTTTTTCTGCTTTTTTTTGGTCGCCCTCTTTTTTTTGAGCTTTCTTCTTTTTGTGGCGGTTCCGGGGAAAGTTCCGATGTGTCATCAGCCAGATCAGGATCCAGCTCCTCGTCCGGTTCAGAATCGGCATCAGCCAGTGCATGCTCCATATGCTCATCAGGCAAAGCCACTTCAGGAATGATGTCGAGATCAAAACAGATGTCGTCTACAGGCTCGTCAGGTGGGATATCAACTTTTCCTCGTGCACCGCGCTTGTTTTTCTTGCTTGGTTCAACAAGCGTCATGACCTCATTTATTGATGAAAAAATGTAGAGCTGTTTGTCAAGGTTGGTGAGTTTTAAAAGATCCTTTATCTGCTGGCACAAGGCGACAAAAATTGCCAGTCCATGACATTGATTGGAGAGTTGATGTGCAAGGAGCATTGAACTTATGCCGGAGGAGTCGATAGCTTTAACGTGCGAAAAATCAATGATAAGGTTTTTGCTGTTTTCATTGCTGACGAGGCTTTCTATGGTTTGCCTGAAAAATGCAGCATGCCGGAAATCAAAGACTTCCTCTTCAATTTTCAGAATGGTCAAATCTTTTCGTGAAGAGACTGAGTTTTTCATGGCGGTACTTCTGGTTATCTCTGATAGAGCAGGCTCGTTGCTCTTTGCATTAATGATGAAGAAAGCATTGATCAATTTCGAATAAGAAACACATTTTACAGCCCTTGATCAATGCTTGTGCAGGTGAATTTTAACACCGCTTAAAACAGAATGAATCAGTTTTCGGTAATCATCCTGCAACATGAAGCGGTTAATACCGAGAGCTCATGTTCATTATCAGGAGCTTCCACCCAGTTAACGTTAAGCCTATTTTTAAAAAAAGTCAACTGGCGTTTTGCATAATTACGAGTATGCTGTTTAATCAGGGTAATTGCTCTCATGAAATCGGTTTTTCCATCAAGGTATGCAAAGAGTTCCTGATACCCTACCGTTTGCAGCGCATTTGTTGTTATTACATCGCCGCACGGGGAGTATTTGGTAAAGAGGCTTTTTGCTTCCTGCAGAAGCCCCGAGGCAAGCATCTGGTCAGTTCTCTGGTTTATTCTTTCATAAAGCAGTGGGCGCGGCAGTGAGAGTCCGCAGGTTATGACGTTGATACCGGCAAGTGGCTGAATATGCTTTTTCTGCATCTCCGATACGGTAAGTCCGCTCAGTTCAATTATTTCAAGACTTCTTACCATTCGGTGCGTTTTGGTGTGATCAAGTGTTGCCGCCTGCTGAGGATCAAGTTTCCTGAGGCGCTCAAACAGGTGTCGGCTTCCAAGGGTTTCAAGTTCAATGGCAAGTTGTTTTCTTTTTTCCGTGTCAGACGGTGGCAGATCGGCAAATCCGTACAGCAAAGCTTCAAGATAGAGTGTTGATCCTCCGGCAATAATTGCATTTTTTCCTGACTGAAGAATGCTATGGATTCTTTTTGATGCCTGCCGTGCAAAATCTCCGGCTGTAAAGGGATCACCTATGGACAATTCATTAATGAAGTGGTGTTTGATCTCACGCAGTGTTTCCGGAGATGGTTTTGCGGAACCGATATTCAGTTCTCGATAGATCTGCCTTGAGTCGGCGGAAATGATCTCTGCGTTTATCTCCTTTGCAATGTTGAAAGCGAGTGCGGATTTGCCTGATGCTGTAGGTCCAAGAATGGCAAGAATCGTGTTTTGCCGGTTGACGTCGTGCATGGGCATCCCTTTATTTTTCTGCTGAAAAGAGTGTGTGCAGTGCTGCATGAACTCTTGAAAGCGGCAAACCGGCCACGTTATAATAGCAGCCATCGATCCGCTGAATGTAACAGGCCATCAGCGGGTCCTGTATGCCATAAGAGCCGGCTTTGTCAAACGGTTTCATTTCAGTGAGGTAACCCTTGATTTCACGACTGCTCATGGGTGCAATGGTGACCGTTGTTGTTACACATTCGGTGTATTGTTTCAGAGTGGAGCACAGCGCAAATCCGGTGTGGACCCTGTGGGTTGCGTTTTGCAGCTTTGTGAGCATTACAAATGCTTCATCGAAGTTCAGGGGTTTTCCAAGAATCCGGTCTTCAAAGGCAACAACAGTGTCTGCTCCTAAAATGATGGTATCTTTTTCTGTTCTGTATGGCTCTGCTGCTTTGGCTTTTTCAAGAGCAATCAAGGCAACGTTTTCTTCAATGCTTAATCGGTCGTCAAGATTTTCCGGTGTATCAACCGGGATGATCTCAAAAGGATGCCGCATGAGTGAAAGAATTTCCTTTCTGCGGGGAGATTGTGATGCAAGAATCAATAAGGGTCTTTCCATTGCGAGGTTTATTTCAGATTGTTCCATCCTCGCCGGTTCATGTCTCTGTAAATAAGCGTTCCGGCACCGAGGGCGACTGTGAAGTATATAACCGCCTGCAGTGGATCTCCAAAGATGAGTTTTCCGGTTCCGAACAGTACCGTGTAAACAAGGATAATGCCGAGAAGCCAGTCAATGAAAAGCATGACAAAGCCCTTGTCTGATTCGACATCAGGCATCGTTGCAGATATTTTTTTCCAAAGAACACCACCAACTCTTGTGGTTCTGTAAAATGACTGGAGACGGCCGGTTTCAGTCGGAGGAGTCAAAAATGTCACAATCAGTGTTAACGATATTGTAAACAGGACGATAATGAACAATGAGTCCGGAAACGTGATAGAGGTGAAAAAAGTAATCCATGCATAGGCAAGAAAAGGTGCAATCATTGAGGTGATTTCACTCCATGCGTTGAGTCGCCACCAGAACCAGCGGAAAATCAATACAAAACCTGTACCCGCACCACATTGAATAATGAATTCCCATGCTCCTGTAATGGTTTTGAGCACATAGAAGGTTATAAACAGTGAGAAGATGGCGATCAGACCGGTAACAATTTTTGATGCAGTGACCAGGTGCGAGCCTTCTGCTTCCGGTTTCAGAAATCGTTTATAGAAATCGTTAATCAGATAACTTGTTCCCCAGTTCAGATGGGTTGAAAGGGTTGACATGTATGCCGCAAGAAATGCTGCCACCAGCAGTCCTTTCAGTCCCGAAGGCAGAACAGTTTTCATGACATAGACAAATCCGTCCTCTTTCTGCTCAAGAGGCAGGTCAGGGAACATGACCAGACTTGCAAGAGCGACAATGATCCATGGCCATGGACGAAGACAGTAGTGAGCAACGGTAAACCAGAGTGTTGCAAGAAGAGAGTGTTTTTCATCTTTGGCGCTCATCATTCGCTGTGCGATATAGCCGCCGCCACCAGGTTCAGAACCAGGGTACCATGATGCCCACCATTGGACAAACGCCATTGCGGCAAACGAAGCGAAGGGGAGTGAAAACGCCCCGATACCTTGCTGCGGCGTCTCGTTAGTGCCGGAAAGTGAGGGATAAAAGTCAAACATCCAGGCCGGAAGGGATTCCTGTAAACCGGAGATACCGGCAACGGCAGGAGCCTGCAGTGCAAGAACGGCAAGGATGATGCAACCTGTCATGGCAATGACAAACTGAACAGCGTCAGTAATCGAAACACCCCATAACCCGGAAAGTCCCGAGTAGATGGTCGTGAGAATAACCAGAGATATAATCGTGAGTTCCGGATTGAGCTCAGGAACCATGATCCTGATAATCTTGTACATCGCAAGATTAACCCAGCCGATTATGATCGAATTGATAAAAAGGCCGAAATAGAGCGCCTTGAATCCCCGAAGAAATTTGGCAGCAGCGCCGCTGTATCGGATTTCGATAAATTCAAGGTCGGTAAGAATATTTGACCGACGCCAGAGTCTCGCGAAAAAGAAAACAGTCAGCATTCCACCAGAGACAAACGTCCACCAGACCCAGTTTCCGGCAATACCGTTTTTTGCTACTAATCCTGTTACGGCAAGAGGTGTGTCGGCGGCAAAGGTTGTTGCCACCATACCGGTTCCGGCAATCCACCATGGTAATTTTCTGCCCGAAAGAAAAAATTCACCAACATTTTCAGAGGCTTTTTTTGAAAATAACAATCCGATAAACAGTGTCAGCAGAAGGTATCCGACAATAAATGAGTAGTCGAGAAGCGTTAATGTCTCCATGGCCTTGCTATGGATAAGATTTTTTGTCAGCGCTATTATTCGGAACGTGCGATCACTTGGGGTTGCTCTGTTAAGGAAGAGTTATTCAGGTGATCGCGCGTTCCTGTTCACTCAAATGAGTCAATCCTCGATTTTCGACAGATCGCGGAAGCTTTCATAGCGATCTTCAATTTCAAGAAGGTCAAGATCAAGAAGCTTTTCTGTTCCGAATTTTTCAACACAGAAACTTGCCATGGCACTGCCATAAAGGACTGCTTTGCGCATTTCTGACTCGGTAATGGATTCGCAACGGGCGAGATGTCCGATAAATCCACCGGCAAAGGTGTCGCCAGCTCCAGTTGGGTCATAGATCGACTCAAGCGGAAATGCAGGGGCAACAAAGATGCCGTTATCGGTAAAGAGCAGTGCTCCGTGTTCACCTTTTTTGATAATAAGGGTTTTCGGCCCCATTGCTCTGATGATTCTTGCGGATTTCACCAGATTGGGATCTCCGCTTAACAGTCGGGCCTCACTGTCATTAATGATAAATATGTCAACACGAGACAGTGTTTTTTTGAGCTCTTCAGGTTTTCCCTCGATCCAGAAATTCATGGTGTCGCAGATCACGAGTTTCGGATGGGTGATCTGGTCAAGTACCTTGATCTGGAGTTCGGGGTCGATATTGCCAAGGCAGACAAATTCAGCTTTACGGTATTCATATGGCACGTGGGGATCGAAATCGGCAAAAACATTCAACTGGGTATCAAGTGTGTCCCGTGTATTCATATCATAGTGGTACCGACCGGCCCAGCGGAAGGTTTTGCCATCTTCTACCTTTTTAATGCCTTTTGTATCGACGTCTCTTGAGTGGAGTAACTGAAAATGTTCGTCTTCAAAGTCAGCACCAACAACGCCAACCATCTCCACCTTGTCAGTAAAATAACTTGCCGAAAGGGCAATATAGGTAGAAGAACCGCCCAGGGTATCAGGCGAGTGCCCGAAAGGGGTTTCAATATCGTCAAAAGCAAGCGAGCCGACAACAAGAATAGACATAGTGATAGCGTGTTTACAGTGTTGATGAAAAAGCGAAGATAACTATTTCAAGGGTTATCGGGTACCTCTTTTTATTGTCAGGATTTTCTGCATTATCGGGATAAACTGCAAGCATGGAGTGTTCTGACTTTTCAGGAAATCATCGAACAAATTAACAGATACCCTAAAACGGTTTTTTCTCAAAAGGAAGCTCAAAAAGCATACTTTGACCCGGTTTGACGTGCAGGGTCAGAGAGTGATTGGAAACAGGGTACTTTTTTTCTTCAATAAGGTCAAAGAGGATTGCGTTATCGATGCCGAATTCAATAACGCCAGTCTGTTCTTCCGTTCCATTGCTGTTTCCAATGAAAAGCAGTGTTGTGTCATCGTTTTTTCTCATGACGGCCAACAGTTCCGGATTGGTGATATAGGGAAGAATTATTGAACCCTTATCCAAACATTGAACAAGTTCACGATATTGCTCCCTTATGGTCAGGATTTTGCTGATATAGCTGTTGAGTGTTTCAAGGCCGTTAGCTGTTTTCCAGTCGTAACTGAAAGCACTGAACAGCGGGAGCTTGTCAGACGTAAAGCGTTCCCGGTCTTCAGCGGTAAAGTTCAGTCCGAGATTAACCGGATGCCACTCACAGAGTTCCATACCTGAGTGCAGAAACGGGATGGACGGCAGGATACAGCAGAGAGTGAAAATGAAGGATGATCGGTTTCTGCCGGCTTCCAGTCCGGGATAGTTGTGGCATACTCTCGGAGTGTTATGGTTTTCTCCCGTACCAAAAAAAGGAAGTGCTACACCTGTTTTATTCAGATAGTTGAGCAGTCCGCGTATAAAAACCGGGTCGTGGATGACAAAGGGAAGGGAACCGAATACTGCATTGAACCCTTCATCCCTGACGGATGGAGTAGGGTCAAAATTTTCATCCCAGAATGCAAAATCCGGATCGTTGCGTCTTGCACGTTTGACGATGGAGTATTTGAGCTCTGATGGCAGAGCATGCCCCATATCGATCATAGCGCCGTCAATCAGGTAGTTATCCTGAAAATGGGGAATGATTGATTCTATTGTTTCCCAGAGGAGGTTATTGCGGTATTCCGGATTATCGAGTTCAACGTCATACATCCGGATAGTGTTGTAGGCAATATAGTTGAATTCCGGATGGTTGTGCATTTTCAGATAAGTTACGTCGGTCCATGGCGGTTGCCGGTCATCCGGCGGCCAGTCTGAAAATGCGCTGGCAATTCTGCACTCTTCATCCTGTTTGGTAAGGCCTCTGAGTTTGCCATTTTTTTTGTTGATGATAACAGGAACGGAAGTAAACATATTTTTATAATCGGCTTCCGGTGAGGGCAGATTTTTCAGATCATGCTTGTCAACCTTTTCATAAATGGTGTTAAGGATTTCATCGCTGAAGTGCGGCGGGCAGTACTTTGTTGCGCATTCAGACTCTGAAATCCAGTAAAACCAGTCTGGATGCTTTTGAATCCAGTTGTTGTCAACTGAGGCTGTTCGAAAGACGAATTCAAAAAGAACACGCATGTTGAGCAGATGAGCTGCTTCAACGAATGCTTTGAGGAGGATGTCAGCCGAAAGTCCGAGAGCCGGTTCATCGAGCATCGGATCGATGGTAAAAGGGTCTTTTACGGCATAAGGGGAGCCGAGCGAGCCCTTTTTTTCATCACATCCCGTCAAGGTTACCGGAAGAAGGTAAAGTGTGTTGACTCCGAGTTTTTTGATGTAGGGCAACAGACCTATTGCCTTGAGCAGCGAGCCTGTTTCCCTGAAGCCATTTTCAAGAGGTTCGGTATTGATGATGCCGTCATTATTGTGATCGTATGCGGTAGTGAGCCTGATAAACAGGTTATACACAACAGCATCCGGAGTCCAGTTGCCGGAGGCTCGCAATGGGTTGCTGATTTCGCTTGCTTTACCTGAAAACATGTTATTAATGATATCAGCAAAGTATTTTCCCGGCTGAACCTGTTCAAAACCGTTATTGCCACCATTCCAGAGTCTGGGAATGAAATATGGCTGGCCGGGTTGCAGTTCATGCAGTTGCTCCAATGCATGAAGAACGAGTTTAAGGTTTGTTGTCTGAGGTGGTGCGCTGTTTTGTTTCATCTAAGAAAGGAGAAATAGCTTTGTGCCTTGAAAAAAGTTCTGTATCAGTTGTTTTTACGGTACCTGGCTGAAGCTTTTTAAAGGTACCTTTGTTTATTCATAAACAGCATGTTAGCTAAAGATTTTGTTTTTATGAAGAACATCAGGATTACCATTGAATATGATGGTACAGGATATGCCGGTTGGCAGAGACAGGCAGGCTCTTTTTTTACTGTCCAGGGAGAGATTGAACGGATTCTCAGTCAGATTTTACAGGAAGATATACATCTTGACGGAGCAGGCAGAACCGATAAGGGTGTACATGCCCGGGCACAGGTTGCAACCTTCAGGAGTAATTCATTTCTGGAGCCTGACCGCATGGTTCACTCAATGAATGCTTTGTTGCCAAAAACCATACGG
The DNA here is from genome assembly GCA_013336025.1 of Chlorobiaceae bacterium. Lineage (GTDB taxonomy): Bacteria > Bacteroidota > Chlorobiia > Chlorobiales > Chlorobiaceae > Chlorobium. The sequence continues at coordinate 5,740 of JAAXUM010000005.1, read as the reverse complement.
GTCAGTGAACCCCTGGTGGTACCGGACAGGTTTCATGCCCGTCACAGTGCCAGGGAGCGGGAATACAGGTATTTTGTGCGTGAAGAGCCTTCTGCTGTGCTTGGTCGTTTCAGCGGATGCTCCTGTGGTGCATTGGATCTCATGACCATGAACCGGGTAGCCTCATATCTTGTTGGTGAACATGATTTTTCCGTTTTTTCAAAAGAACCCCGTGACAGGACGGGGTGCCTGTGCAGGGTTGTTTCCTGTAAATGGTTTCGTCAGCAGGATTTTTTTGTGCTGAGGATTTCAGCAAACCGTTTCTTGCGGTCGATGGTGCGTTATCTTGTTGCGTTGATGATCGAGTCTGGTAAGGGTCTTCTTTCACCTGAAGAGGCTCGGGAGATGATTGAGTCGGGTGTTTTGACAAGGCGACTTGTGCCGGCAGCGCCAAGCGGTCTTTTTTTATGGAAGATTACCTATGAAAGTGATTCTCATCTTTTCTGAGAGACGATAGATCGGTTATTGTTTGTATTAGTCAGGAACTGTTTTTATGTTAAACCGACCCATAGTGTTCTGCGGAACAGCAACAGAGAGTTTCAGTAATCCCCCGATAATGTTAGGTTGATAGTGAAGAGACGGATTTATTACACATTGATGATGGCCTGGTTGTTGCTATCGGTTTTACTTTTTTCCGCAGCGCCTGTCCTTGCAAGGGATTCTCGTGATGATAAAGATCGCAATTCCGGAAAAACATCAGTAGCAGAGATTCTTGACAGCCTGGTTTTCACCACTTACTTCAAGGATGAGCATTTTTCTCCTTCCCGAAAAGATCCCTTTCGCCCCGGTTTACCAACCCATTTTGTCCCCCAGTTCAGCGATTCTGTCTATGCATCAAGGATATCGTCCCTGGATCGAAAAACCGCTTTTAATCTGGTTTATAACGAGCATGTGAGGGGATTTATCAGGATTTATGCTGTTGACAAGCGAAACATGACAGCAAAGATTCTTGGGCTGAGCAAGATTTATTTTCCGCTTTTCGAAGAGAATCTTGATCGGTACAATGTTCCCCTTGAAATGAAATACCTTGCGATTGTTGAATCAGCATTAAATCCCACTGCCGTTTCTTCAGCAGGAGCCAGAGGGTTGTGGCAGTTCATGTATGGAACAGGCAAGATGTATGGTCTTGAGTCCTCTTCATTTATTGAAGACCGTTATGATCCCTACAAGGCTACGGCTGCGGCAAGCAGGCACCTTCGTGATCTGTACAATATTTATGGGGACTGGTTTCTCGCGCTTGCTGCATATAACTCGGGTCCGGGGAATGTAAACAAGGCGATCCGGCGAGCAGGTGGTATCAAGAACTACTGGGCAATATGGAATTATCTGCCTGCTGAAACGCGTGGGTATGTGCCTGCTTTTATTGCTGTCAATTATATTATGAATTACTATAAAGAGCACAATATTCAGCCAATAGAGCCGGGTTTTCTCTACAATGAAATTGATGCACTGAAAATCACGAAGCTTCTTTCATTTGAACAGATCAACGAGACGATCGGTGTTCCAATGAAAGATCTCCAGTTTCTGAATCCCCAGTACAAGCTCGGACTTATACCGGGAACCTCTTATGGCGGCAATATGCTGAGGCTTCCGAGAAAATATGTCAGCCAGTTTCAGCATCGTGAAGAGGAAATTTATGCATACAAGTCTGAGCAGGTTACTGAGCGGGCACAGCTTCTTGCCAGAGTTCAGAGTATGGATGGCGGCGGATCGGTAAGTTCAGCCCAGAGTACAGGCGGAGAAATGCGAATGAAAATGCATGAGGTTCGACAGGGCGAAACACTTGGTTCCATTGCTCGCCTGTATCGATGTGACTTAAGCCAGATTGTTCGCTGGAATGATCTTAAAGTCTCCGAAGTTTCTCCCGGCCAGCGTCTTATTGTTTTTGCAGCACCTGAAAGCCCGAATTCTCAGGGGTTTTCAGTGCCGCAATCTTCACCTGCCCGAGGGTTATCTGCTCCGTTGCTGCCTCCACCGTATATTGCTCCTGTACAGGTACCGGTGTCATCGCCAACTCTCGTTAAACCGAAAGCCCAGGAGCCGAAAGCTTCCGTTCGAAAAGAAAAAAGTCAAACCCATAAGGTCAGGAAGGGAGAGACCATTGCCTCAATTTCGCGTCAATATGGCGTGAGTTCCGAAAGTATTGCTGAACTGAATAATTTGAAAGGTAAAAAGCAGATCAGGCCTGGACAAATCCTGAAAATAACCGGCAAGGCATCGTCAGAAAAATCAGAATCCCGAACTTCTTCAGCAAAAAAAGAGGCTAAATCGACCAAAAGCCATAAATATCACAAGGTGAAAAAAGGGGAAACCCTTTCGTCGATTGCCGATAAATACGGTTTGAGTGTTTCGGAGTTGAGTAATAAAAATAAACTCGGCAAGAAAAAACTTCTGCGTCCAGGCCAGAAACTCAATGTTTCCGGCGGGTAGTCGGTGGTTGTTATCTAAAAGAGTCAACTCTGTGAGCCTGTTTTTTTGAAAACGGAGGGGTTTGCTTTATTGCAGTGGGTATTCAACAGGAATTTAATTATCTTATGCCTTTTCTGGCTGCTTCATCTGACGGAAAATACAGGTTGTTTAAAATCGCTTTTTCAATAATTCCTTAAATGAGAATCGTTAACACGTATGCGTAATATCATTTTTACCGGAAAGGGAGGCGTCGGCAAAACCTCTGTAGCTGCAGCAACAGCACTGAGGGCGGCAGAAATGGGTTATAAGACCCTTATAATGTCTACTGATCCGGCGCACAGTCTGGGTGACTCGCTTGATGTTCAGTTAGGCCCATCTCCCGTCAAGGTTGCTGAAAATCTCTGGGGTCAGGAAGTCAGTGTTTTCGGTGATCTTAATCTTAACTGGGACGTTGTCAGGGAGCATTTTGCGCATTTGATGGCATCTCGTGGTATCGAAGGGGTGTATGCAGAGGAAATGGGCGTACTTCCGGGTATGGAGGAGCTTTTCTCTCTCTCCTATATCAAACGCTACAATGAAGGAAAGCAGGATTACGATCTTCTTGTTGTTGATTGTGCTCCTACCGGCGAAACGCTTCGACTGCTTTCGCTGCCTGAAACATTCGGATGGTTTATCAAGTTTATCCGTAATGTTGAGAAGTATATGGTTAAGCCGGTCATAAGACCGCTTTCAAAGAAAATCAAGAAAATTGATGATTTCGTTGCTCCTGAAGAGGTCTACGAAAAAGTTGACAATCTTTTCTCTTCTACGGAAGGCATTATTGATCTTCTTGCCGATGGCACTAAATCAACGGTGCGTCTTGTCATGAACCCGGAGAAGATGGTTATCAAAGAGTCCATGCGCGCTTTGACCTACCTCAATCTGTATGGAATTACTGTTGACAGTATCACCATAAACAGGATCATGCCTGATCATACCGAGGATCCTTACTTTAAAAAATGGAGAGCTATTCAGCAGAAGTATATTGAACAGATTAAAGGAGCATTTTCTCCGATTCCGATTGCTGAAGTACCTTTGTTTGATGAAGAGGTTGTTGGTCTTGATATGCTTCGCAAAGTTGGAGAAAAGGTTTATGCGGGCAAAAATCCGCTTGATATTTTCTTCAAGGAAGATCCGATTGATATCAAGAAGGTTGCTGATGGACACTATAAAGTACGTGTCAGACTTCCGTTCATGGAAACGATGGGTATGGAGCCAAAGATTCTTAAACTTGGAGATGATCTGACCATTCGTATTGGTGATTATCAGAAAATCGTCGCATTGCCGATTTTCCTTGCAGGTCTTGAATCAACGGGCGCAACATTTGAAGAGAAATGGCTGAGCATTGACTTTACCAAGCCTTGATGATTTTCAGAGATATTCGTATCTGTTTCTTTTATACCATAAAAAAACCTGCTTCTTACGGCAGGTTTTTTTATGGTATAAGGAATATGCTTTTACAGGGAGAGAAGCGTTGAGTCTGAAACTCCGTTGACGCTGCGTATTTCATCGAGCAGTGTCGTCGTCACGTTGTCATCAACAACAATAGCCGTTATTGCAAGCTTCTTTTTTTCATCTCTTGAAAGCGCAATAGATGCGATGTTCAGGTTGTGCTGCAGGAGCAGTTGCGTGACCTGGGCAATAACACCTGGCTGATCAATGTTATTGTATATGATAATGGTGCCTTCTGGTTTAAACTCGACAATAAACCGGTCAATCATCACAATTCTCAGCTCCTTATCACCAAAAACCGTACCACCGATCATGCGCTTCGTTGTTCCGTTTTCCAGTTCGATTCTGATAAGATTCGTGTAATCGGGATTTTCTTTTTCGAATTTCTGTTCAATGGTGATCCCGGTTTCTTTAGCCATGGTAAAGACATTGATGTAGTTGGTGTCTTTTGTCTGGCGGACATCAAGAAATCCTTTCAATGCTGCCGCGGTAATGACCTCACTGAACTTCTGAAGAAACTCACCGGATGTTGTGACGATGATTTTATTTGCATCAATCACAGTAAGCTGAGCAAGCGTTGCGCCAAGCTTTTCAGCCAGAGCGAGGTAAGACCTGACACCAGGTGTTTGTGCCAGTTCAACTGCTGATGCATTGACTGCTCCTTCGAGTTTTCCTTTCTGTTTCCATTCAACAATCTGTTCGGCAATCTGTACGGCAACTTTTACCTGGGCTTCATTGGTCGATGCCGCTATGTGTGGTGTCGCAACAACCCGTTCAAGCGTTAAGAGCGGATTGTCCGGATGAACAGGTTCTGTTTCAAAAACATCAAGAGCTGCGGCACCGACTTTTCCTGAAACGATTGCTTCAGCAAGATCGGCCTCATTGATGATGCCTCCTCTTGCACAGTTGACAATAATGACACCTTTTTTCATCAGGGCAAAGGTGTCATTGGCAATAAGGTTTCTTGTTGATTCGTTGAGAGAGGAGTGAATGGTAATGAAGTCAGCCTGCTTGAAGTTTTCATGCAGCGGAAGGAGTGTTATGTTAAGATGTGCTGCATATTCATCAGGGATCATGGGGTCGTATGCAATAGTTTTCATACCGAAAGCCTGCATGCGGAAGGCAACTTCACGACCGATTTTTCCGAGGCCGATAATGGAGAGTGTTTTCCCGTCAAGTTCAACACCCATAAATTTTTTTTTGTCCCATTTTCCGTTTTTCAATTCAGCAGTTGCCTGCGGAATCTGGCGGGCTGCAGCAAGCATCATGCCACAGGCGTGCTCTGCGGCAGAGATCGTGTTACCTCCAGGAGTGTTCATGACAATAATGCCGTTACGAGTAGCAGCTTCAATGTCGATGTTATCAACTCCGGCTCCGGCTCGACCGATCAATTTCAGGTTTTTTCCGAACTCAATGATTTCAGCCGTAACTTTTGTTGCACTTCTGACGATGAGTTTGTCGAAGTTTCCGATGATCTCTTTGAGTTCTTCCTTGCTGATTTTAGGCTTTTCGGTGACCTCAAAGCCATTCTGCTTGAGAATTTGAGCACATTGCGGATCGACACCATCAGTGATCAGTACTTTCATGTTCTTCATGATTAAGATTATCGGGTAACGTTAGCCATGGCTTCAGACGAGGCATCTGCCATGCCTTGTTTCTGGAGATCTTTATGTATAGTGATAATATATTTTTTTTGAACTTCATGATTAAGGAAATCATTATATGTTCTTTGCAGAAAATCATCTATTTACTTATTTCATAACGAGCGTTATTGCCAGTTAAAACAAATTACAGGCAGGGC
>JAAXUM010000357.1 GCA_013336025.1 Chlorobiaceae bacterium | reverse complement strand
GCACCCCTGCATATTCAGGTTTGTTGCTTGCATAAATATCCACATCCTCTGCATAGAGCAGATAGAGTTCATGTGATGCCGCTTTGAGCAGATCCCTTCTCATCCTGAGATCATGCTCCAGTTGAGCTCCCTCTTTTTCATACATCGCCAGGGGCATCTTTCTGACGGCCTCACTGATCACGCTGTCTGTAAGCTTCTCTTGAACATCTCCGGTAATCGCATCCCACTCGGCCCTGTCGATTCCTGACAGAAGACGCCGGTCAAGATGACGGGCAGAGAGCGTCAAATGTTTAACAGAGGGGTATGTTGACTTGAAACCGGTCATTCGGGGCATGACTTTTGTTATTATCCATGAAAAAACGCCATCCTGCCTTGAAAAGGCATGATCCCTGTCTCTCGGGATAGGCACCCAGCGTGTTTTCCCCTCTTTTTTGTAACCGGCCCATTTCCATTGATCGGAATGTCGATCCCAGTCACCGATAAACAGATCAATCAGCCTTGCCCGCAGATAGGCAGCCTCATCTACATGATTGTCGTTATCTTTTTCGAGATTATTGAAAACGGCATAGGTACCGGAGATTTTGTCGGCACCCTTAAATCCTGCTCCGGCAATGTCGCTTTCAGTGGGACGTTCTTCTATTGTTCCTGCAAGTCCTGCGAATTCGTCAAAATACTCCCCGAGAGCACCCTTGTCATAGGGAAGAACCGTCAGTTCCGGAGTTACCTGATAACTGCCGGTTGATTCAAGCAACGGGGAAACAACAAGAGCGGAAACAGGATTTGATGAAGACACCTGATCCTGAACAACCGCTGAAACAGCAGTATTCTGCAGCTTGGGAGGTATACCTCGCGCAGGATCCTTGTCAAGAGACCTGAAACGATACTCTTTTCCGTTTGCACCTTTGAAACTCAGAGTTTTCGTCTGAAATCCACCCCCTTTTTCAAAAGGAACCAGTCCGCCGCCAAACGATTTGAGGTCAAGAACCGTGATCTCAACCGGAGTCGTCCAAAGCGATCTCCAATGCGTTCCGAAAATCAGGGTGTGAAGAGCACCGGCTTCATACTCCTTGCCTGGAATAACGCTGATGTGCTGTTTTCCTTCAAGCTGTTCAGCAGGAATTTTTGTCGGTTTTGCAATTGCCGGAAAAGATCCGGCTGTTGTCGTCAATGAGAATGCAAGGATGGAGGCACCTTTCAGAAAACAGTTCATAAGATGATATTATTAAAAGAGTAAAGCTTTTCGATATTCAGAAAATCACTGCCAGTTCAAATTTTCAGAGAGACATAGCCGACTTCTCGCTCTCAAGGCTGTCTTGAGTAAACATACCGGATTTCCACCATATACGTGAACGACTACTTTATAATATAAAGCATTTGAGCAAGAATAATAGTATGAAAAATCCCGAAAGCGATTGCTGAATATGAGGCTGAACTATAAATCCATGGAAAACGAAAAATTCAAGCGGCATCAATCAGTTGAGAGGCATGAAAAACAAATATCGTATCCACAATTAATCCTTCAATTTGTTTTTGTAGACTGAAATGGTTCCATGAAAACGACCTTCATCACTGATAAGAAGCGTATTATCAGGTAAAAAAACAATTCCTTCCGGTTGTGGATGATATTTTTTCGGAAGTGGTTTACTCGACAGGGGCTCACCGTCTGATGCGTCAATTTCAACGATAAGGCGGGATCGTGATGAAATAAGAAAGAGGGTTCCGCGAGTTGGCTCACAGGCAATGCCTGAAGGCCTGAAGCTTCTTTTTCCGGCAGCCCTGGCGATGGCCTTCATATCAAGCATAAACTTCGGCAATACATACCGGGACATGGTTTTCAGAGAAAAAGCAAAAACCGGAACATAATCTGCTGTCTGAAAGTCATTTTTTTCAGCCGCATGTTTTCCGTTTTTTTTTATCGATTTTTTTTTCCACGAAAGAAGCAGTTCATCCTGTACAGGCTCATAGCATAACCCTTCAACTTCATATAAGGCATCAACTGCTGTTTCATAAACCACAGCCTCAACATGCTCCCGATCATTGCCTTCTCTGAATTCATAGAGTTTTCCGGCACTGCTGACCATAAAAAAACGGTTTCCGGCAATTGCAATATCTTCAAAATCATCCTTGACACATCGTTTTCCCTTGCCGATGTCCATAACCAGATAAAACTTTTTTATTATCCTGCCCGTCATAAGATCAAGCTGATACACTACCCCCTTTTCATCATTATGGGTAAATAGTTTTCCCTCGCCTGAAAGAGC
>JAAXUM010000356.1 GCA_013336025.1 Chlorobiaceae bacterium | reverse complement strand
AGAATTCAGGAAGAGTTTCAGCGTTTTGTCTGCAACAATTCCTCCCTGACGCTTTCGGCAAGTCTGCTGGTTGTCGATGAGCACTACCCGGTATCGCGGTTTGCCGTGCTCGCCGAGGAGCGCTTGCTCGAGGCCAAGTCCGGAAACATCGAAAAAAACTCGATCAATGTGTTCGGCGAGACCATGAGCTGGGATGAGTTCGGCGATGCAAGAAATATAAAGGATAAGCTTGTTCGCATGGTAAAGGATTTCGGAGAATCCAGAGCGATCATTCAAAAGGTGCTTCAGGGGTGCAATGGCCTCGAAGTTCTTTATGAGCGAGCAATAAGACAGCAGAAAGCAAATAAAGAGAATAGTCTTCAGGCGGTGTCAGTGTTCGATAAAGAAAACCCTGTCGGTGTAAAGGTATGGCAAATGGCCTGGTTCCTGAGAGATCTCGAACAGGAACAATCCAGATCAATAGCCAAAGAGATTATTAGCGAATACGAAAGGGTTGTTTTTACTGCCATGAAAGGGGAAACTGTGAACCCTATGAAAATTGCAGTCGGAGCCCGCTGGGCAGAGTTTAACTGTAGAAAATCACTATAAAATAAACTACTGTGATATGTCTGAACAAAATGGTGAGAAGTCGGCATATGAAAGGGAAAGAGAATTAATATCAAAATTAACAGATATTTTTGTTCTGGATTATACTCCTAAAACGTATCAGGCGATGATTGATACCGTGAAGGAGTATAGCGGAATACTGGTTTCCGGAAAATATGCTATTACGACGACGCAGCTTCGGAATATTTATACTTCAGTGAAGAAAGTAAAGAAGCCGGAAGAGCTTCTTCCGTTGCAGGTAAGATTGGCTTATCTGGCTGGAAGAAACGAATCAAATCCCAGATTTAAAGCATTGGCAGACACGTTGTCTCTGTTGATCAGAAAGGTGAAAACCGAAACTCAATTGGAGCATTTTACAGAGTTTTTTACCGCTTTGATCGCCTATCAGAAATACCATGAGAAATTCCCACCCAAAAAGCAAGACAATGAAAAAACTGATCGGAAAGGTTTGTCTGTCCGGCAAGATAAAGGCTGAGACCGGGCTTCATATCGGGGGTTCCAAAACCGCTCTGGATATCGGGGGAATTGACCTGAATGTCATCAAGACGGCGGAAGGTGTTCCGTTTATTCCAGGCAGCTCTCTGAAAGGCAAGCTTCGTTCGATTCTTGCACGGGAGTATGGCTCAGTGGCGATCAGCAGGCATAATGGCGTTGCTGCGGATGAAAAAACCGATGATGAGATTGAAATTATCAGAGAGCTGTTTGGCAGTGCTGGCGACAAAGTGTCTGGCTGTCCTTCAAGAATTATTGTGAGAGATGCCACTCTGGATATAGAGTTTTTCAATGATCCTGAAAAAAACGAAGGGATTTTCAGTGAGCTTGAAATGGATTATACGGAGAGCAAGTGGGAAAACACCATCGAGCGAAAAACAGGCACAGCAAAACACCCTCGTCCTGTCGAACGGGTGCCGGCAGGAGCGGAATTTGATTTCGAGATTATCTACAATGTATTTAACGAGGGAAAGAAAAAGTGCGTCGAACATCTGAACGCACTCATCAAGGCTATGAGAATTCTTGAAGACGACTATCTCGGCGGTCAGGGATCTCGCGGCTATGGTAAAATCAGTTTTCCGAGAGAGGCCATGCAATACAAATACAAGACCATCAAACACTACAAAAATGGAAATGAGTGGCAGGAACTGAAGGGTTTTAAATTATGAACAACCTCCATACCATCAAGGCACTTTTGTTGATTCCTGGTGATGGCGGGCAGTTTCACTTTGGTGAGAACGGGTTGGATGACAGCAGCGATCTGTTGCACTCCGATACCCTGTTTTCGGCGCTTGCCACCATCTATGAGTACGCTCTCGGTGGCGCGGCAGCCTTTATCGATCTGGTGCATTCGGGAAAACTATCGTTTTCATCCGGATTGTACGCCCTGCTCAAAGAGGACTCGGACAAACCGCTCTTGTTCGTGCCGAAACCGGTCGTTACCTGCACCGTTACCGACGACCGGAAGCGCTACAAGAGTTTGAAGTACTTCTCTCTCGGGGTGCTTGCCGAGTTCAGCAAGCACTTCGATGCAGGGACGCTGGAGTGCAATCTTGATTTTGCCTCTCTTCCGTCGATCGGCAACGAGTTCGTTTGCCTTGACGGTGAACTCGATGGTGTCCCGGAGGCTTTCGCCAGCCGCTCCTTTCGCCGATTCGCCACCAG
>JAAXUM010000119.1 GCA_013336025.1 Chlorobiaceae bacterium | reverse complement strand
AATCAACGTTTACCATCATATGAAACAGTCCATTCTTATTCTCTGTACCGGAAACTCCTGTCGCAGCCAGATGGCAGAGGGGTTTCTTCAGTCGTTCGATCCGGAGCTGGAAGTCTTTTCCGCAGGGACCAGCCCTGCTTCATCGGTACACCCGCTTGCCGTGCAGGTGATGCGCGAGGAGTGGATCGATATCAGCGGCAACAGCCCGAAACTGGTTGACGAGTTTCTTCAGAGACCGTTCGACTACGTGGTGACGGTTTGTGACGGGGCAAAGGAGTCGTGTCCGGTTTTTACCGGAACGGTAAAGCACCGGGTGCACATCGGGTTCGACGATCCTGCAGGAGCAACGGGGAGCAGGGATGCGCAGCTTGCCGTGTTCAGACGTGTGCGTGACGAGATCAATACCAGGTTCAGGCAGTTTTATAACGAAATGGAAAAAGGAGGATAGCGCAATGGGTATGTCAACAAAACAGCTCTCGTTTCTTGATCGCTATCTGACGCTCTGGATCTTTCTTGCCATGGGCATTGGTGTGCTCTGGGGTTATCTTTTTCCCGGCATTGCCGGATTCTGGAACCATTTTCAGCGCGGTACCACCAATATTCCCATTGCCATAGGGCTGATCGTTATGATGTATCCGCCGCTGGCGAAGGTTAAATATGAGGAACTGGGCGATGTGTTTCGTAATACCAGGGTGCTTGGGCTCTCGCTGCTGCAGAACTGGGTTGTCGGGCCGCTGCTGATGTTCGTGCTTGCCGTTATATTTCTTTCCGATATGCCGCACTATATGGCAGGTCTTATCATGATCGGTCTTGCCCGGTGTATTGCCATGGTGATTGTCTGGAACGAACTTGCCAAAGGGGATACGGAGTATGCTGCAGGGCTTGTTGCCTTCAACTCGATCTTTCAGGTGCTTTTTTTCTCCCTCTATGCATGGGTTTTTCTCACAGTTCTGCCGGAGTGGCTGGGAATGACGACCGTAGCCGTTGATATTACCATTGGTGAAATTGCAGGCTCCGTGTTTATCTACCTCGGCATTCCCTTTATTGCAGGGTTTCTGACCCGTTTTTTTCTATTGCGTCTGAAAGGACGAGAGTGGTATGAGGGCGAATTTATTCCCCGCATCAGCCCGCTCACGCTCATATCGCTGCTTTTCACCATTGTGGTGATGTTTTCACTCAAAGGTGAGTATATCGTTACCATACCCATGGATGTCGTGCGCATCGCCATACCGCTGCTCATCTATTTCGTGATCATGTTTCTTCTCTCGTTTTACATGGCAAGGAAGGCCGGAGCCGATTATCCGAAAACTGCCACACTCTCCTTTACTGCGGCAAGCAACAATTTTGAGCTTGCTATTGCGGTGGCGGTTTCGGTGTTCGGTATCAATTCGGGAGAGGCATTTGCCGCCGTTATCGGTCCGCTGGTTGAGGTTCCCGCTCTGATTGCACTCGTCAATGTTTCGCTCTGGTTCAGGGGCAGATTTTTTACAGCGCAGCAGACATAAGCTGCGCTCTGGTGAGCAGGTTGATTTTTTGGCAGGTTATAAAAAGATTTTGTAAAATTGCGAAGTATTTTTATATAACCATATCGTTATATAGAGTAATTCATGACGCTTCTGAAAACGGCCTGTTTTGCAGAGGTGCCGGAACGGAGACTATCGGATTCAGGCGAATTGCTGTTGTGATGCGGAAAAAACCAATCTGTTGCTATGCCAAAACCTATGATGAACTCCTCTTCAGTCAAATCTCATCTTGCCTTTTTTATCCTTTTTCTCTTCCTTTTTTTCAGGGTGGGTGTGGCATCAGCGGCGGATTTTCTCGATCCTGAGAATGCGTTTATCCTGCGGGCTGAACTGGGTGCCAACCGCACGGTTGTTCTGCACTGGGATATTGCAAAGGGTTACAAGCTCTATCGCGATATGGTGAAGGTGAGTGTTGAACAGGGGAGCGCAGAGATCAGGGATCCCGTTTTGCCTGCCGGAATTTCCGTTACCGATCTCGACGACAAACGAGACCCTTGCCATTTATCATGATGGGGTGACTGTTGAGGTGCCTCTTGTGAAGGCGGACGGCGAGTTTATTCTGAAGGCGGAGTATCAGGGGTGTGCTGAAGACGGCCTCTGTTATCCTCCGGTAACCCGTCTGTTCACGGTTAACCCCGGCCAGCCGGGTATATTGAAGGATGCTGGCGGTACTTCAGGGTTTGTGGAGGAGAGTGCTCCTTTACCCGCGGTTGCCCCATCCAGGCCTGAAGTTGCTCCGGTTGACCGTGAGGCGTCACTTGCAAAAGCCACCCTTGAGGGGGGGAGTTTGTGGAAAATCTCTCTGATCTTTCTGGTTTTCGGGCTTCTTTTGTCGTTTACGCCCTGCATTCTGCCGATGATTCCGATTTTGTCATCTATTATTGCAGGTGAGGGTGATGTTACTCGTGCCCGGGCCTTTTTGCTGGCGGTTGCCTACTGTCTCGGGATGGCTCTGGTTTATACCTCGCTCGGGGTTGCTGCCGGGCTTGCCGGTGAAGGGCTTGCAGGTGCTCTGCAGAAGCCCTGGGTGCTGGTGGTGTTTGCACTCATGCTCGTGCTTCTCTCCCTCTCGATGTTTGATCTCTATCAATTGCAACTTCCTTCTGCACTGCAAAACAGGCTTAACAGGGTCTCCGGCGGGCTTAAAGGTGGCCGGTTTGCCGGTGTGTTCGTTATGGGCGCTTTGTCTGCACTGATTGTCGGCCCCTGTGTTGCCGCTCCGCTTGCCGGAACACTTGTTTATATCAGTCAGACGCGCAATGTGCTGATCGGAGGACTTGCACTTTTTTCCATGGCCGTCGGGATGAGCGTTCCCCTGCTTATTGTCGGGTTGTCGGCAGGCACTCTTCTGCCGCGTGCGGGCGCCTGGATGATAGGGGTGAAATATCTTTTCGGGCTTCTGCTGATTGCGGTTGCGATCTGGATGGTCTCACCTGTTCTTTTGCCTGTTCTGGTTCTTCTTGCCTGGGGCGCTTTTGCCATTCTCTGTTCTGTCTTTCTCGGGGTTTTTGATGCACTGCCTGAAAAACCTGCCGTCGGACGCCGGTTTTCGAAAGCTCTTGGCTTGTTTCTGTTTGTTGTAGGGGTAGTGGAGCTTGTCGGCGCTGCTTCCGGCGCGACAAATCCGCTTGAGCCGCTATCGAAGATTCGTTCCACCTCTGTTGCCGGTTCAGGCGAGGAGAGGGCGATCAGTTTTACCCGCATCCGTACTGTCGCAGAGCTTGACAAGGCATTGCTTTCTGCGAAATCGCCCGTTATGCTCGATTTTTATGCAGACTGGTGTGTTTCATGCAAGGAGATGGAGAGTCACACCTTTCATGATCCGAAGGTCTTGCGTCAGCTTAAGAGATTGACTTTGTTGCAGGTTGACGTTACAAATAATACCGAAGATGACAGGGTATTAATGAAGCGGTTCGAACTTTACGGGCCTCCCGGAATCATGTTTTTCGATGCTTCCGGGCGTGAGATTCCCGGGAGCCGGGTTATCGGATTTGTTGATGCTGCACGTTTTGCCGCTCATATTGATACCTGTCTGCCTGATCTGCTGCAATGAGAGGAGCCTTGACGGGAAGGTGCTGCCGGTTTTGAAAGGTATTACACGTATAAGGAAACAATCAAACAGGAGAGGGGGATAATGCGTCAGCATGTTTCACGAAGGGATTTCAACAAGCTGCTGTTGTCGGGTCTTGCCGGTTCGGCGTTGGGTCCGCTTGTCCCTTTTCAGAGGGCATCTGCGTCCGCTAAACGGGTTGTTATTATCGGCGGGGGGTTTGGCGGTGCCGCTGCGGCAAAATATCTCAGAAAGCTGGACCCTTCGATTGCCGTGACCCTGATTGAACCTAAAGCGGTTTACTACACCTGTCCGTTCAGCAACTGGGTGATCGGCGGTCTCAGGCGCATGGAAGACATTGCCCACACCTATACCGTTCTTCGCAACAGATATCAGGTTACTATTATCGGCGATGTTGCTGTGGCTCTTGATCCGCTCAGGAGCACGGTCAGGCTTAAGAGCGGAAAAGTGTTGAACTACGACCGCCTTATTGTCTCTCCCGGTATTGATTTCAAGTGGGATGCTATCGAGGGGTATTCGCAAAGCGTTGCCGAAAGCAGGATGCCGCATGTTTTTCAGGGGGGAGCGCAGACGGTTCTTTTACGCAAACAGCTTGTTTCGATGAAGGATGGCGGAACGGTTCTTGTGTGCCCTCCCGGCGGGCAGTTCCGCTGTCCTGCGGCTCCTTATGAACGAGCAAGTCTGATGGCGTATTACCTGAAGCAGCATAAGCCGAAATCGAAGATCATCATTCTTGACGATAAAGAGAAGTTTTCAAAGCAGGAGTTGTTCATGCAGGGGTGGGATCGTCGTTATCCCGGTATGATCGAGTGGCGATCAGCCGCTGCCGGAGGAAAAGTGAGCGCTGTTCATGCAGCCGCTATGACGGTAAGCACGGAATTCGGGGATGAAAAAGGGGCCGTCATTAACGTCATTCCTCCACAGAAGGCCGGAAAAATCGCCTTTGATGGTGGCCTGACCGATGCTTCGGGATGGTGCCCGGTCAATCCGGTTACGTTTGAATCCACCATTCATCCCGGAATTCATGTTATCGGCGACTCCACTGTTGCAGGAGCGATGCCAAAGTCAGGGTTTGCCGCGAGCAGTCAGGGAAAGGTTGCCGCTGCTGCTATTGTCAATCTTTTCCAGGGCAGGGTACCCTCTTCACCGACGCTGGTCAGCACCTGCTACAGTCTTATAGGGCCGGGTTACGCTATATCTGTGGCCGGAGTTTACAGGCTTTCCGTTGACGGGATTGTTGAAATCAAGGGTGCCGGCGGATTGACACCGTTGGATGCCGATAACGATCACCTCAAAGAGGAGGCTGCATACGCAGACGGCTGGTATGAAAATATCTCCAGGGATAACTGGGGGTAATCACTTTTCTGTAAAGTCCTTGCACTATTTCGTTGTCTTCCGGGGGCACAAAAAAACCATAAAATATTTGCAATAAAACAGTGTATTGGTAATATAACTATATAACCGCCTGGTAGTTTTTTGTTGCTGTTTTTTTTACGGTTACAGACGATCGGATTCCCGACTACAACACGCTATATTGATAAGGAAATAACAATTGCTTTTCTATCTGTCTCTGCGTCTTTTTATTGTTGTGATGAAAGGGTTTTACGTAATACAAAAAAACTATCGAGATCAGAAAAATCACTGCCCCGGTGTTGAAAAATATTGTTAATAATCCGGGGATGGATCTGTCGTGAACGGGTTGTCCTGTTTTGTTGTTGGAGTTCATCGCAACCGGTTCAACGGAGTGGTTGTCCTGTTCAGTGATATGATAATGTATAAACAGTTTGGGGTTATGATACCTTCAAGAACAGTAGTGTTTGCTCTCTGTATAGCCCTCTTTGTTGTTATCTGTCAACCACTCCCGGCGGGAGCGGCTGAAAAGAGAGCCAAAGCGGCATTGACGGTTACTTCTGCTCCGGGGTTCGCTGCCAGATCGGTACAGGGTGCACCGATTTCAAGCGACAAGCTCAGGGGAAAGGCATACATTGTGAATTTTTTCGGTTCCTGGTGCCCTGTCTGTCGCAAGGAACTTCCCGATATGGTTGCTCTGCAGGAGAAGTACGAGAAAAAAGGGTTTACCTTTATCGGTATGGCATACAAGGACAACGCACAGAGCCTGCCTGATTTTATCTGGGAGCACAGCATCAACTACCCTGTCGTCGTGGCTGATCAGACAATTGTTTCGGCTTTTGGCCGTCATATCTCCGGAGGGTTGACGGCGGTTCCCGCATTGTTTGCCGTGAACAGCGAGGGAAAACTGCTTTCGGTGGTTGTTGGATCCCAAAGTAAAGCAGCATTTGAAGAGCTGATACTCAGGACGCTCGCTTCGGGAAAAAGGAAGTAGGGTATGGGCTGTGGGAAGTAGGTAGTGTGGGGGGGGGCGGGAGTC
>JAAXUM010000118.1 GCA_013336025.1 Chlorobiaceae bacterium | reverse complement strand
TAGCTGTGCTGAAAAAGGGTGGCCTGTTACATTCGGGCCTCGCAATGTGGCTGTTTCATCGCTCAAAGAGGCAAAATCGCTACCAGCCACCTTTCTTTATCGTCAGGAGGCGCTGAATTACTGGAATCAGGCCCGACTCATGGGAAATGATGCAGGAGATGCCGGCATGAAGGCGCTCGATGCCCTGAAAAGCGGCAATATGCGTGCCGCTCATGATGCGCTGTATTTATCACAGTACATTGAAAAGCCTCTTGCGGACAATGCCCGGACATGGCATCCTGTCTATGAGGCATTTACTTCCGGAGCGGCCAGTAGTTGATTGGCCGCTTCCGCTCAGATTTCCATAACATTTTAACGATCTGACCAAAGGTGAACATAGGAATCCTTCTCAAAGAGGGGCCGTATAACCATCAGGCATCCGATACGGCCTACAAGTTTGCTGAAGCTGCCATCAAAAAAGGGCACACCATTGACGCAGTGTTTCTGTATAACGATGGTGTCGGTAATGTTACAAAATTGATGGATCCGCCTCAGGATGACAGGAATATTGCCGCCCGCTGGGATGAGTTGAGCAAGAAGCATGGAGTTGAAATTCTTGCCTGCATTGCAGCCTCAAAACGACGCGGAATCAATGACGATGTGCTTATCGAGGGCGGTACCATTACCGGTCTTGGCACACTCACGGATATAGCCATTCGCAACGACAGATTGTTAACTTTTGGAGACTGAACTATGGGAAACACGGATATCGAAGAGAATACGGATATCAAAAAGATCATGCATGTGATGCGCCATGCGCCTCATGGCACCATTTACAGTTATGAAGGGCTGGAAATGATTCTGATTATGGCGGCCTATGAGCAGGATCTCTCTGTTGTGTTTATCGGAGACGGGATCTACGCGCTGAAAAAAAATCAGGACACACACGGTATCGGTATCAAGGGCTTTTCAAAAACCTTCATGGCTCTTGATGGTTACGATGTTGAAAAGCTTTATGTCGATCAGTTTTCTCTTGAAGAGCGGGGATTGACGCAGGACGATCTGGTTGTGCCTGTTGAGGTTCTGAGCTCTGCCGAACTTGGCGGACTGATGAAAGAACAGGATGTCATTATCCATCATTAGCAGTTTTCTGGTTTGCCGGTTGATCATTCCGGTTTCGTGAACGTGAAAAGAACTCTGAAATATTAGATGTCATCATGCTACATACCATCAATAAATCTCCATTTGCCAGCGATACCCTTGAAACATGCGGAAGGTTTCTCCTGCCGGGTGATCCCGTTCTGTTCATCGAGGACGGCGTTTATGCGGTTCAGGCGGGCAACAGGTTTTCTTCAATGATTGCAACCATCCAAAAAGCCAATCCTGTTTACGCGCTTGCTCCTGATCTTGATGCTCGCGGGATCTCCGCTGTTGACGAGGGCGTGACGAGGGTCGATTACGAAGGATTTGTTGAGCTTGTTGAGCGTCATCAGGTTAACAGCTGGTTGTGACAACCAGAGCTATTTTTCAGCAGGGACAATAAACGGTTTTTTATTGCGCTATGAGTAAAGCAATGGGCAGGGTAATTCAGCAGAACAGAAAAGAGATTCTTGCTGGCTGGCATGGGAAGGCTCTTGCTCTTTTTTCTGAAAAAATGGCGCGGGGAACCCCGATATTTGATCTTCTGCATGAAGCTATGGGCATGATTCTTGACGGATTTGAAGAGGGCGGTGAATCCTGTACGGAGGGACTCAGCAGTTTTTCACGCATTTTTGCAATCCACCCGTTTCCTCCATCCCGGTCAATGAGGCTTTTTTTTGAACTGCAAACTATCCTTATGGCATTCGTATCTGATGATGAGAGCCGGGATTTGCTGCAAACCCGCATTAAAGAGATAATGCTTGAGGCATGTGACGATTTTATGGCTCATCGTGAAAAAATTTATCAACTCAAAGTTGAAGAACGCCAGAGGAGTATGTTTATGGCACTCAGGAGGGCTGAAGGGTGAAAAAAGTTCTTATGCCCATTGGTATGGTGGCGGTTCTTTCGCTGATTCCTTTTATCGGCGTTACCTATGCAGGGCTTGATTATCTGTTTGGCGTTATCATACCCTATGCATCTGCGCTGATATTTATTGCAGGATTTGTCTACCGGTTGTTTGACTGGCTCAAAAGGCCCGTGCCGTTTCGAATCACTACCACCTGTGGTCAGGAGAAATCACTTGACTGGATAAAGCAGGACAAGTTTGGTTCACCATCGAGAGCCTGGCAGGCCGCCCTCAGAGTGCTCTCCGAAGTGTTTTTTTTCCGTTCTCTGTTCCGGAACACAAAAAGTGAACTGCGGGAAGGGCCCTCTCTTGTTCATGGTTCAAACAAATGGCTTTGGATGGGTGGACTTGTCTTTCACTGGTCGCTTCTTCTGATCGGGCTGCGCCATGCCCGCTATTTTTTCATTATGGTGCCCGATTTTATTCAGTTTGTTGAAGGCGCCGACCGTTTTTTTGATCTCACACTCCCTGCTTTTTATCTTACAGATGCGCTTGTTCTTTCTGCGGTTACGTTTCTGTTTGTCCGCAGGATGATCGATGCCAAAATGCGGATTATCTCCCTGCAGACAGACTATTTTCCGCTTTTTCTCATTACCGGTATTGTTCTTGTCGGCATCATCATGCGCTATATCGTCAAGGTTGACGTCATGCCGGTCAAGGATCAGATGCTGCGGCTGGTGGCCTTCAGTTTTGAAGCGCCGGCACCGATAGGAGCGCTGTTCTATGTTCATCTTTTTCTTGTCTGTGTGCTTGCGGTTTACTTCCCTTTCAGCAAACTGATGCACATGGGTGCAATCTTTCTGAGTCCAACCCGCAATCTCTGCAACAACAGTCGTGAAAAGAGGCACATCAATCCCTGGAATGCAGCTATAAAATTCAGGACATATCCAGAATATGAGGACGAGTATCGCGAAAAGATGAAAAAGGCAAAATTACCGGTTGAAAAGCAATAACCATGTCGAAATACCTTCCGAAACTATCCGATCTCAAAAAAGACTTTGAGGACAAACCGAGCATTCTCAAAGGGGATTACTCTAAAAAAGAGTGGTGGGATACGCCTTTTGAATTTCGCGACGGAAACTGGTCTTTTCCGGCAAAACCCGAAGTCGTAGAAGAACTCGGTTTTCCCAATTCCCGAAAGTGGTCGGCACTCGATGACGACTGGAAACTGCCCGCTGACTGGCAGAAAACGATCAGTGAGGGCCTGAAGGTACGTCTTAAAAAGTATCGTTCACTCAAGCTTTATCTGGACTCCTGTGTTCGCTGCGGAGCCTGTGCCGACAAATGCCATTTTTTTCTCGGTACGGGTGATCCGAGAAACATGCCTGTTGTGAGAGCAGAACTGCTTCGATCAGTCTATCGGAACGATTTCCCTCTGGTTGAAAAGATCCTGCAGGGCTTTTCCGGCTCAAGAAAGTTGACTTCGGAGGTGATCAAGGAGTGGCACATGTACTACTATCAGTGTACAGAGTGTCGCCGATGCTCTGTTTTTTGCCCTCTCGGTATTGATACGGCGGAAATAACAATGGTCGCCCGTGAGCTTCTGAACCTGATCGGGGTCAACAATAACTGGATTCTGGCTCCGGTTGCCAATTGCAATCGTACGGGAAATCATCTGGGCATTGAACCGCACACCTTCGTGCAGAATATCGAGTCGCTTGTTGAAGATATTGAGGACATGACAGGCGTAACGGTCAACCCGACATTCAACAGGAAAGGAGCGGAGATTCTTTTCATAACGCCTTCCGGTGACGTCTTCGGTGATCCCGGAGTTTATACCATGATGGGTTATCTCCTGCTCTTTCATCATATCGGTCTGGATTACACCATCAGCACCTATGCTTCCGAAGGTGGTAATTTCGGCATGTTCACATCAAACGACATGATGAAAAAGCTGAATGCCAAAATGTATCACGAGGCTGAACGCCTGAAGGTGAAATGGATACTTGGTGGTGAATGCGGCCACATGTGGCGTGTTGTACATCAGTATATGAATACCATGAACGGTCCTGCTGATTTTCTTCAGGTACCGGTATCCCCGATAACCGGAACGAAGTTCACAAATGCAGCGGCTACCAAAATGGTTCATATCGCTGAATTTACAGCAGATCTTATTTATCATAAAAAGCTCAAACTTGATCCCCGGCGCAATGATCACCTGAAAACAACTTTTCACGACTCCTGCAATGTTGCAAGAGGGATGGGCATGTTCGAAGAGCCTCGCTTTATTCTTGACAATGTCTGCAACTCTTTTCATGAAATGCCGGAGAATACCATTCGTGAACAGACCTTCTGCTGCGGTTCAGGAAGCGGGATCAATTCAGAGGAGAACATGGAGATGCGCATGAGAGGTGGATTTCCGAGAGCAAACGCGGTAAAGCATGTAAAGGACAAACACAAGGTTGACTCTCTTGTAACGATCTGTGCAATTGACAGGGCAAGCCTTCCCGCTTTGATGAAGTACTGGAATCCGGGCGTGACGGTCTATGGTCTGCATGAACTGGTCGGAAACGCGCTGGTGATGGAGGGAGAAAAAAAGAGAACAGAGGACTTGAGAGAGCATCCAATGACAGGATTCGACGATGAGGAGGGCGATGTCGATTAATAAAAACCATATAATTTTCAGCCTGTTCGTGCTGTTCCTTCTGGCCGGAACGTATGCATTCATGCAGGTGGGTCATGCAGCAGATCCGGTTCCGCAGAGTCCGCGTCCGGCTGCGAGCGCGGCCATAGACAGCTCAAAATGCATTATGCCGACGGCGTACATGAAAGCCAATCATATGCGGGTATTGAGTGCATGGCGCAACTCCTCTGTGAGGGAGGGGAACCGCGTGCACGTTGCGCCAAACGGGAGTAAATTCGACAAAAGCCTGAATACCTGCCTGGGATGTCATGCCAATAACCGGCTTTTCTGCTTTAACTGCCACATGTATGCCAATGTCAAGCCGAAGTGCTGGAATTGTCATCTGTCGCCCATGGAGACACCGTGATGAACGAACAAAGAAGAGACTTTATCAGGAAATCTGGCCTTGGCGTTCTTGCCGGTCTTGGCGTTGCTTCAGGTCTGCTTCCGAAATCCTCCCTTGAAAAAACGGTTCTTCCTGTATGGGATGAAAAGCCTGTTGCGGGAAAAATCCGCTGGGGTATGGTGGTTGACACCCGCACCTGCCAGGAGAGCTGTCAGGAGTGCATTCTGAAGTGCCATCA
Organism: Chlorobiaceae bacterium; assembly: GCA_013336025.1. GTDB lineage: Bacteria > Bacteroidota > Chlorobiia > Chlorobiales > Chlorobiaceae > Chlorobium. The sequence continues at coordinate 758 of JAAXUM010000118.1, read as the reverse complement.
TGTTCACAACGTACCGGATTTCAGGAGCCGCAAGGATGAGGTCAAGTGGATCTGGAAGAGCCCTTATGAAAAAGCTTTTCCAACCGCGAGCCAGCAGTTTCTGAATAAAGAGACCAGAGATCGCTCCTGTTTGACGCTCTGCAACCACTGCGCCGAATCTCCCTGTACAAAAGCCTGCCCTACGGAAGCAACCTTCAAGCGCTGGGATGGTATTGTTGCGATGGATTACCATCGCTGCATCGGATGCCGATTCTGCATGGCGGCATGCCCATACGGTTCACGGAGCTTCAACTGGCAGGATCCACGGATGGGGATCAAAAATCCGAGCACCGATTACCCTACAAGAATGCAGGGCGTTGTTGAAAAATGCAATTTCTGTTCAGAACGGCTCGTAAAGGGACTCGAGCCAGCCTGCGTTGAGAGCTGCCCGAACAAGGCTCTGACTTTTGGAGATCTCAACGATCCGGAGTCTGAAATCCGGAAGCTTCTTGAAAACAACCAGACTATGCAGCGGAAACCCGAACTGGGTACCTTGCCGTCAGTTTTTTACATTATCTAACGACTTCCCATGATTGAGAAAGCGCTGAAAGGAAACCGAAACTACTGGCTCTGGATAGCATTCCTTTGTCTGGTTATTGGTTCCGGACTTTTTGCCTACAGCCAGCAGAGATGGTTTGGCCTCACGGTTACCGGGATGGGCAGGGATGTGAGCTGGGGGCTCTATATCGCGCAGTTCACCTTTCTTGTCGGGGTTGCTG
>JAAXUM010000355.1 GCA_013336025.1 Chlorobiaceae bacterium | reverse complement strand
CTTACCGGCTCGGATGACGCACAGTACTCCGAAGCCAAATTCCTCCAGGTACGAAACATCATTGACCGCTTCCGAGGTCGTGAAGCTTATGCCGATCTCGACCGCCGCTGGACCGCCAAAGTTACCGATGTTCGCAACTGGTTTGTCTTTGCCGCCAGCGAACGGTGGCGCGAAGATAACAGCGAGCACGAACACTATGCCGACTCGGGAGGCAAATCCGGAGGACAGAAGGAGAAGCTCGCCTATACGGTGCTCGCAGCCAGTCTTGCCTATCAATTCGGCCTTGAGTGGGGAGCGGTGCGCTCCCGCTCGTTTCGATTCGTCGTTATTGACGAGGCTTTCGGACGAGGTTCGGACGAGTCGGCCCAGTACGGCCTGCAACTCTTTGCCCAGCTCAACCTGCAACTGCTCATTGTTACGCCGTTGCAGAAAATCCACATCATAGAGCCTTTCGTTTCAAGTGTCGGGTTTGTGCACAATCAGGAGGGGCGTTCATCGGTGTTGCGTAACCTCACCATCGAAGAGTATCGCGCTGAAAAAGAGAGGGCGGCGGAATGATCTGGACAACCCCTGCCGATCTGAAGGCCCAGGTTCAGAAACTCTGGGATCGCGGCCTTTTGCTCTCCACCCTGAGCAGCGGTGAAGATATCTTTCCCCGGCGCCTGATACTGAAAGGGCCGGACTCCAGGCAATTGAGCGAATCTTTTTCCGATGTGCGCGACTGGATTATGCGACTGTCCGGTGCAGCCAGACAGTACAGGATTGTATGGCGCACGGTCAACCACCGTATTCTCGGAGCCAATGAACTTCCGGCGGAAATCTGGATCGATTCACTTGACGACGCCCTCGGGTTTATTGGTAAACGGCGGGAAGCCCGGCAATTTACCGACATGGTCACGCTCACTCGCGAGCAGCAACCCGCATTGCTCCCATGGCTGGCTAAACGACCCCTGCGTGCCCTCGAACTGGCAGAAGAGTGGCCCCGCATTCTCGAAATTGTTGCCTGGCGTCTCAATCATCCACGGCCCGGCATCTATCTCCGCCAGATCGACCTGCCCGGGATACACAGCAAGTTTATCGAAGGGTACCGGGGTGTGCTGGGTGAACTGTTCGATCTCATTCTTCCACCTGAAGAGATCGATGCAACCGTCACCGGTACCGGAGGGTTCTGTTTCCGCTATGGGTTTCGGGATAAACCCCTGCGGGTAAGGTTCCGGATTCTTGACCCTCAACTGGCCCTGCTGCCAACGATGACCGATCAGGATATCACGGTAACGCAGATGACCTTTGAGCGGCTGGAGATTGCGGTAAAAACGATCTTCATCACCGAAAACGAAATCAATTTTCTCGCTTTTCCCAAGGTTCAGGAGGCAATGGTGATTTTCGGAGCAGGGTATGGTTTTGAGAATATAGCCTCGGTCGAGTGGATGCGTGACCGGAATATCCGCTACTGGGGAGATATTGACACCCACGGCTTCGCCATTCTCAACCAGTTGCGCCGGTTCTTTCCCCACGCCGCCTCCATGCTGATGGACCGGGAGACGCTTATGGAGCATCAAACGCTTTGGGGCATTGAACCCTCTCCCGAAACCGGCACACTCACGCGACTGACTGCTGAAGAGCTTGCGCTCTACGATCAATTACGACAGAATGAATCTGGTCGTAACATCAGGCTGGAACAGGAGAAGATCGGGTTTGCATGGCTGGTTGAGGCTTTGGGGCGGGTTGACGGAACTCATGATTGAAGGGGAGTTGTTTTGATTTCATCAAGGTATACGCTACCTTTCCTGATTACAGACTCCAAAGCAGGTTTTCCATAATAAAGATATGAATGCAGCGAAGCGATCCATAGCCATAGTGGTTCTTGCTGGAATGCTCCTGCAGATAAACTGTGTTTTCGTCTATTTCGGCCTTTTTTATTGCAATCAAAAAGCAATTGCAGCAACCCTCTGCGAAAAGAAAACAAAAGATTGTTGCGGACACTGTTTTCTTCAAAAGAAAATTGCAGCAGTGCCTGTTACCCAGTCACCTTCATCTGACAAGCAGACCTCAACAAAAACGCTCGAAGACCTGCTCAATATGATGCCCGGTCTTCTTCCTGCTGATCACGGCACTCATCTCATTTCATCCTCAGGTTGCCGGTTTGCCTCAAACCGTCCTTTTTTTTTGCCTGACGGCATGACAAACCGGATTTTCCATCCCCCGAACGGATAACCTCTCGACATAAAGGGTTCGCTGATCAGCGGCATAAGCGCTGAAGAGCTCCGGGCACCTCATTCTCTGAATC
>JAAXUM010000354.1 GCA_013336025.1 Chlorobiaceae bacterium | reverse complement strand
CGCTCCGACCTGCACGGGTTACCGTGTCATCCGGTTTGGCAGTGAAGCGACCCCACCCAGGACCATTTCGCCTGCCACTAGTACATGCGAAATTTCGGGGCAAAACGGCTCACCTAATTTGAAGAAAGTTTGGGTTGCTGACAAGAACGGCGGGGCATCAAATGATGTAATTGTTGTGCGCCCAATGAATGGCATAAGAAGCTCTTATTTGTCCTCGCTCTTGAAAAATGAGGATTTTATAGACCATGTAATGAATGGCGCAAAAGGACTAAAGATGCCAAGAGGCGATATTTCTTTGATGAAGAAATACTCTTTTGCATTGCCGACTCACCCAGAGCAACAAAAAATTGCCGATGGCCTTTCCTCCCTTGATGCGCTGATCGCGGCGCAGACTGAAAAGCTCGACGCGCTTAAAATCCATAAAAAAGGGCTGATGCAGCAGCTCTTTCCCAACACGGAGGCAGTTGGAGCATGAGCAATGCGGCTACAACATTTGCCAGTCTCGACGAACTTGCAAAGCACCTTCGTGGTAGGCTGGATGAAAAAAAGTATGTGCTGCTGTTTGCCTACAATGGCACCGGCAAGACTCGCCTGTCTATGGCCTTCAAGGAGCAGGGCAAGAAAACTGTTGAAGGGGATGACGGCAATGAAGAAACAACGCGCGATACCCTCTACTTCAATGCTTTTACCGAAGACCTGTTTACATGGGACAACGACCTGGAAGGCGGTAGCGATATGGTACTCAAGATGAACACATCTTCACGCTTTTTTTTGGGTCTCAAAGAGCTTGAGATGGAAAGCCGTATTCTACCCTTCTTGCATCGATATACAGATATAAATTTCTACATCAATTACGAAAAGGCTGAAATCAGCTTTTTTCGTGAAATTCAAGATCACACCATTGACAGCATCAAGGTTTCACGCGGTGAAGAAAATATCTTTGTCTGGTGCTTTTTTCTTGCTGTCGCCCAGTTGGCTGTCGATGAGCAGGAAGCCTATGACTGGGTGAAGTATATCTATATCGATGACCCCATTTCATCTCTGGATGATAACAATGCTATTGCTGTGGCCAGCCATCTTGCACAATTGTTGAAAAGTGGCAATGGCAAAATCAGGACGGTGATTTCCTCTCACCATGCTTTATTCTTCAATGTGATGTGCAATGAGCTGAGTAAGGCTGAAAGATACTTTTTAAGCAAAGAGGCAAGCGGCTACGTCTTGACAGATACCACCGACACCCCCCGCTTTCACCATATCGCCCTGCTCAAGCAACTGCATGAGGTTGCGGAATCGGGTAAGATTTACACATACCACTTCAACATCCTGCGCAACATACTGGAAAAGACAGCCACATTCCATGGCTTCAAAAACTTCTCCGCCTGTATCAAGAAAGTTAGTGATGACCCCGACGGTATCCTCCATGCCCGGCTGGTGAATGTGCTCAGCCACGGCAATTATTCTCTCTATGAACCTCAAGAGATGTTGCCCGAAAACAAAGGCTACTTCCGTAAAATTCTGCACGATTTTATGAATAACTACCGCTTTAATCCGGAGCTATTCCCTCCGGAGCCTAATCAAGAGAATGTAAACGCATGACCAAAGAACAACTCAATCAATTGGGAAAAACCCTCTGGGCTATAGCCGACCAGCTTCGAGGAGCGATGAACGCGGACGACTTCCGCGATTACATGCTCTCCTTCCTCTTCCTGCGCTACCTCTCCGACAACTACGAAGAGGCCGCAAAGAAGGAGCTGGGGCCAGACTACCCAGACGGTCGAGACCAGTCAAACGTCACACCGCTGCAGCGTTGGTATGCTGCCAATACTCCCGATATAGTTGAATTTGAAAAGCAGATGCGCCGCAAGGTGCACTATGTCATCGAACCGCAATACCTCTGGGGCAGTATCTCAGAAATGGCGCGAAAGCAAAACGGAGAGTTGCTGCACACACTGCAAAAAGGGTTCGATTACATCGAAACCGAATCCTTTGCCAGCACCTTTCAGGGCCTCTTCTCCGAAATCAATTTGAGTTCAGAAAAGCTCGGCAAGAACTACACAGACCGTAACGCAAAGCTCTGCACCATCATCACGAAAATTGCTGAAGGACTAGCAGAGTTCTCAACGGATAGCGACACACTCGGGGACGCTTATGAATACCTGATCGGCCAGTTTGCCGCCGGATCCGGCAAGAAAGCCGGTGAGTTCTACACGCCGCAGCAGATTTCAACCATCCTCTCCGAAATCGTCACGCTCGACAGCCAGGACCCGGCCACTGGAAAGAAAAAATATCTTGAT
>JAAXUM010000117.1 GCA_013336025.1 Chlorobiaceae bacterium | reverse complement strand
GTTTATCCGCTATCTCAAGAGCCGTTTTATCGAGCCGGTCAAAGAGGAGGCGCCTCCCGAACATAAAAAGAAAAAAGAGCTCCCGACGATGGGAGGCATTCTCATCATCTTTTCGATTGAGATCTCGGTTTTTCTCTGGGCGAAATTTGATGACCCCCACGTCTGGCTGGTCATGCTTGCCATTTTCTGGATGGGTATTATCGGTTTTATTGATGACTATCGAAAAGTTGTCCTCAAGATCAAGGGCGGTTTATCGGCACGGTACAAACTTATCGGCCAGATAATCCTCGGTCTTGTGATCGGACTCTATACATGGTTCGATCCGGCCTTTGCGGTACTGTTGTCAAAAACCACCATTCCGTTTATCAAGTACTTCACCATTGACTACGGGATTTTCTATATCCCGATTGTCATTTTTATTATCACGGCAGTCTCAAACGCAGTAAACCTCACTGACGGGCTTGACGGGCTTGCCTCCGGAACCTCTGCGATAGTGGTTTCCGCTCTTGGCGCCTTTTCCTATCTTGCCGGCAATGCAGTTTATGCCGATTATCTGAAAATTCCGTTTATTCCCGGAGGCGGCGAACTTTCCGTAGTCTGTATGGCCATCGTGATGGCCTGCATTGGTTTTTTATGGTTTAATTCCAATCCTGCCGAGATCATTATGGGTGATACCGGCTCTCTCGCACTTGGCAGTGCTGTAGCCGTTATTGCTCTTCTTATCAAACAGGAATTGCTTCTGCCGGTGCTCGCAGGTGTTTTTGTCATCGAAGCCCTGTCGGTATCAATCCAGGTGCTCTACTTCAAACTGACGAAGAAGCTCTCCGGTCAGGGGCGCAGAATTTTTCTGATGGCTCCGCTGCACCACCATTTTCAGTTGAAAGGATGGCCGGAACAGAAAATTGTCATCAGGTTCTGGATTATAAGCATTCTGTTTTTTTTAACGAGTCTTATGACGTTAAAGCTCAGATGATGGATGTTACGGGTAAAAAAGTAACCGTGCTTGGAGCCAGAAGAAGCGGTATTGCAGTTGCCGAACTGCTTTCCGAGGCAGGAGCATCGGTATTTGTCAGCGAACTCGGCACACTCGGAGCTTTCGAATCAGCCCGACTGCATGCATTGCAGATCCCTTATGAAGAGGGCGGACATACCGAAAATGTTTTTGCCGCTGATTTTTGTGTGATCAGTCCGGGGATCCCCCGGACTGTCGCCGTTGTCAGAGCGATTCTTGAAAAAGGCACTCCCCTGTTCAGTGAGATCGAAGTTGCATACTGGTTCTGCAAGGCAAGAATCATCGGCATTACAGGAACTGACGGCAAAACAACAACGGCAACACTGGTGCACCGTATTTTTGAAACCGACGGGAACACTCAGGGATACAGGGCGTTCAGTGTCGGAAATATCGGCCAGCCCTTTTCATCGATGGTGCTTGCAATGCAGCCCGAAGATGTTGCCGTTATTGAACTGAGCAGCTATCAGCTTGAAGGATGTACCTCTTTCAGGCCCGACGTCTCGGTGATAACCAATATAACCCCGGACCACCTCGACCGGTATGAAGGGGAGCTTCTTAACTACGCGCAAACGAAGTTTGGAATTTACGCCCGTCAGGGCAAGGATGATACGCTGGTCTATAATGATGACGATCCGCTGCTTCATGACCATTTTGCTCAAAACAGGGATAACCTCCTGTGCGGCATTATCCCGTTCGGTATCGGATGCAGAACAACGGATGCGGGATGTTCATCGGGAGTATGGTTTTGCGACAACATGATTGTTCTTGACAGCGAGGCAGGAAGGGAATGCCTGATCGATGCAGAGGATTTTCTGAAACGGAGTTTTCGCGGCCGGCACAATATTTCCAATGCTCTTGCCGCTGTTGCAGCCGCTCGGGCGCTCGGTATCGGCAACGAGGCAGTCCGTTCTGCGCTTCAGGACTTCACCGGAGTCGAGCATCGTCAGGAATTTGTGCGGACGCTTGACGGGAGCGACTGGATCAACGACTCAAAAGCAACCAACATCAACGCGCTCTGTCAGGCACTTCAGACGGTTCCCGGAAGAATGGTGCTGATTGCCGGAGGAAGAGACAAAGGGAGCGATTACCGGGAGATCGCCGGAATTGTCAGAGAAAAAGTCACGTTTCTTGTGGCAATAGGCGAAGCTCGTGAAAAACTGTGCAGCGCTTACAGCGGTATGGTTGATGTCAGAACCGCCGGCTCACTTGAAGAAGCGGTTTCAACCGCCAGACAGTTGGTTGAGCCTGGTCAAACGGTACTCTTTTCGCCTGGATGTTCAAGTTTTGACATGTTTGAGGATTTTGAAGATCGGGGGAGGCAGTTTAAAACCTTAACGATGGGCTTGCTCTCATGATAAATAATGGCGGGCATAATGAGGCCGGTAAAGCCGAACCCTCAATGGCATCAGCCGCTCAGTCACAGGGGGATGTTATAGCAGGCAAACTGCTTTTGCTTGTTGTGACCATGCTGATGTGCATAGGCGTTGTTGTCGTTTACAGCAGTGGAGCCGGATGGGCTGAAAACAAGTTTTCAAGCTCCGAATACTTTTTATGGAGGCAGCTTAGCTTCTCACTGCTTGGAATTGCCACCATCATATTTTTTGCCCGGCTTGATTACCATGTGTTTCGAAAAACCAGCAAACTCTTTCTTCTGGCAAGTATATTTCTTCTGACACTGCTGCTGCTTTTGAAAATGGCGGGACTCATTTCCGGCGCAGCACGATGGATTGGATACGGGCCGATGAAATTCCAGGTCTCCGATCTCGCAAAATATGCGCTCATTTTTCATTTCTCAACGCTTATCAGTGAAAAGCAGCGGTATATCGAGGATCTTCATGACTCGTTTTTCCCGCTGCTCATTCTTCTGCTCATTGTTGTATCGCTCATTGCCCTCGAACCCAACTTCAGCACGGCATCGCTGATTGCCATTATCGGGGTCATCATGATGTTTATCGGAGGCGTGAGAGCCAGGTACCTGCTCTCTCTGCTTGGGCTCCTGATCCCTATCGGGGCAGCGTATGCGCTCAGTGCGAGTTACCGGATGGAGAGGCTCACATCCTTTTTCAGCGGAACAGAAAAAGGACTGAGCTACCAGGTGCTGCAGGCACTGATTGGTCTTGGCAACGGAGGTCTTTTCGGACTTGGAATAGGCGCGAGCAAACAGCGGGAGCTCTATCTGCCGCTCTCGTATAATGATTTTGTGTTTGTTGTAATTGGCGAGGAGTACGGCCTTGTGGGCGCCCTTGTCGTGCTTGCGCTCTTTGTGAGCTTTTTTATCTGCGGCCTTATTATCGCAAAGCACGCTCCCGACAATTTCGGCAGATTTGTGGCCAGCGGCATTACGATAGCGATTGTGCTTTTTGCCTTTATCAATATAGCCGTAGCCTGCCATCTTCTTCCTACAACGGGCGTTGCGCTTCCCTTTATCAGTTACGGCGGTACCGCGCTTATTTTCAACTCTCTTGGAGTGGGGATTCTCATCAGTATATCACGATACAAGAAAAGGAACCAGACCGTCATATCCCCTTCAGCTGATGAACCCGGAGGCAGAGCATGAACGTATTGTTTGCCGGCGGCGGAACCGGGGGGCATCTTTATCCGGCGGTTGCCATGGCGGGCGAACTCCGGAAAAGGGTTCCCGATGTAACGCTCTCTTTTGCAGGAACAGAGGCAGGAATTGAGGCCGGAGAAATTCCCCGGCTCGGATACCGTCTGCACCTGCTGTCGGTAAGAGGCTTGAAGCGGGGTCGCTCACTGGGGGCTCTTCTGGATAATATTGGCGTGATTGCCGATTTTATCGGGGCAGTCCGGAGTGCTTTTTCGATCATAAACAAGGAGTCTCCCGATGTTGTTGTCGGAACGGGCGGCTTTGTCAGTGCGCCCATTCTGCTTGCCGCGCAGATGAGGGGTAAAAAAACGCTCATTCAGGAACAGAATGCATTTCCGGGAGTAACAACAAAACTGCTTTCTCTTTTTGCAAGCGAAATACACCTCTCTTTTGAAGAGGCGAAGCCGTATATTACAAGAAAAAAAGAGGTATATATCTCCGGTAATCCATCGCGTTCATTTTCTGAAATCGATCCTGCCCAGGCGAGACTGCGTTTCGGCCTCAGCGAATCACTTCCGACGCTGCTTGTTTTCGGCGGCAGTCGGGGAGCACGTTCAATCAACAATGCTGTTCTCAAGTGGCTCGATCAGATCACGGCATCGGCTAACCTGATCTGGCAGACCGGCAGCCTTGATTATGAAAGGATCAAAGCCGGCGTAACGCCTTCATCGCGGCTATGGATCGGCCCGTACATCGAAAATATGGGCGAAGCCTACGCCGCTTCGGAACTTGTGATGTGCAGGGCCGGAGCATCCACTATCGCGGAGGTGACCAATACGGCAAAACCGTCGGTACTGGTTCCCTATCCGCATGCGACGGGAGATCATCAGCGTCACAACGCCCGGGCCCTGGCCGAAAACGGCGCGGCTTTGCTCATAGACGACGCTCATCTTCTGGCGCCTGAATCGCGACAACTTGTTCTTGACCTGCTGCATGACCGGAAAAGACGCTCTGCCATGAGCAAGGCCGCTCTTCTGCTTGCATATCCGGAAGCGACGGCAGCACTGGCAGACAGAATCATCCGCCTTGCAAAATCATAAAGGAAAAACATGGAGCTCGGTAAAACAAAAAGTATTCACATTGTAGGAATCGGCGGTGCGGGAATGAGTGCCATTGCCGAACTCCTGTTAACCTCAGGCTTCGGGGTAACCGGTTCAGACCTCTCTTCAGGAGAGGTAACCGAACGGCTGGCGGAACGGGGAGCTGTGATTTATCAGGGACACAAGGCCGAACAGGTTGGAGAAAGCGATGTTGTCGTTTACTCCTCAGCAATCAGACCGGAAGAAAATGTCGAGATCGTTGCAGCCGAACAGGCAGGGATTCCTGTGATCAAACGAGACGAGATGCTCGGGGAGTTGATGCGCTACAATTACGGAGTCTGCATTTCCGGAACCCATGGCAAGACAACGACCACAGCAATGATTGCCACCATGCTTATTGAGGCGGGAGAGTCTCCGACGGTCATGATCGGTGGTGTTTCCGACTATCTTAAAGGGAGCACGGTCGTCGGCAGCGGAAAATATCTGGTTATTGAGGCAGACGAGTTTGATCGGGCTTTTTTAAAGCTGACGCCTGCAATTGCCGTGATCAACAGCCTCGAGTCAGAGCATATGGATACCTATGGAACGATAGAAGAGCTGCGGAAAGCGTTTGTCTCTTTTGCCAACAAAGTCCCCTTTTACGGGCGGGTTATCTGCTGTGTTGACTGGCCTGAAATCAGAAAAATCATTCCTCTTCTGAACCGTCGATACACCACATTCGGTATTGATGAGCCGGCAGACGTGATGGCTTCAGATATTGTGATGGATAAAAACCGATCCTGTTTCACGGTGCGTGCCTCTGGAAATGAGTATCCCGATGTCTGTCTCAATGTACCCGGCCGGCATAATGTCATGAATGCTCTGGCCGCTTTCGCCTCCGGGCTTGAGTTGGGTATTCCGCCCGAACGCATTATTGCAGGACTTACACGGTACACCGGTATGCGACGACGGTTTCAGATCAAGTATGAGAATGGCGAGGGTCTTCTGGTTGTTGATGATTACGCCCATCACCCGTCAGAAGTCAAGGCGGCAGTAAAAGCGGCAAGAGAGGGCTGGCCGGATGCTGAAATTGTTGCTGTATTTCAGCCCCATCTTTTTTCCAGAACCAGAGAGTTTGCAGATGAATATGGCTGGGCACTTCTTCGTGCCGATAAAATATATGTTGCCGATATCTATCCCTCAAGGGAAAAAGCGGCAGATTATCCCGGTGTGAGCGGCAGTATGGTTGCTGCGGCAGTACACAAGGCAGGCGGGAAGCATGCCGAGTTTATAGCCGACAGGGAACTCCTGTATCGTACCGTCGAAACATGCGCGACAAAGAGCACGGTCGTGCTGTTTATGGGAGCGGGGGATATTACTCATCTGTCGACAAGGCTTGCCGGGGAGTGTACCATGAAATTTTCAGCATTTAAGGTCTTCAACGGCAATCATCGTTCTTCTGCTCCGTCATGCTGAAA
>JAAXUM010000004.1 GCA_013336025.1 Chlorobiaceae bacterium | reverse complement strand
GCATTCTGTCGTCAAGATGAGCTGCTATGGCGAGCATGGATGCCAGGCGATCACGAAGCTGACGACGGATATAGGTTTCTGCCGGATTGCGTTTCATTTTTTCAAGAACACGGGCGAGCAGTTCGCTTTCGAGGTGAAGGGCAACTTCACTGAAGTAGTCGATAGGGAGTTCGTTCGCATAAACCGTTGCCTGTTCGATGCTCATTTTCCTGCAGACCCCTGCGGCAATCTGAGGTTTTATATGTTCTGTCATGAGAGGGACTACGACAAAATGCGGTATGTATTTAACGATCATACCGATGGCGTGATAGAGCTCTTCAAATCCATCTGTTTTAAGAGCGACAACTTTTTTTGCCCAGGAGATCAGCTCCTCTTGCTGATCTGATGGCAACTTGCCCAGTACATCAGGTGCCGGCATATTGGTCCATGCCAGCGATTTTTGCAGTTCACTCATATTGTTTTTTTTTCTTTCCGGTTTCACCTGCCTGGTTTACCGGAAATCTTTATTTGGGGGTGTTTGCAGTTGCAGTTTATCAAAAAAAACGGGAATAGAAAATAAAAGAACAGCAACGACCCGTGATGTTCGGGAGTTCCCGGGAGCAACTGCGAATTTATTTGGAGCTTTGCTTTTCAACTCATAGCAGCAAAACCCGATGTAATGGCTATATTAAAGCTTTTGCATGATAACAGGGCAGCTCGATAATTTGTCGGCAAGATGGCATAACAAGTCAGCAGAGATGTCCAATATAAGGAACGGTGAACAGGTATGGTGCTTTTAACGGTTGAAGGACTTCAGAAAAAGTATGGTCTGAAGCATTTGTTTGAGGATGTTTCGTTTGGAATTGATGATCGCGACAAGATCGGTCTTATCGGTGCAAACGGGAGCGGGAAGAGTACGCTTCTGAAAATTCTTGCAGGGGTTGAAACGCCTGACAAGGGTAAACTTATGGTGGCAAACCAGAAGAGGATTGCCTATCTGCCACAGGATTCTCCCTATAATCCCGAGGACACCGTGCTGGAAGCAATTCTGAAGTCGAGTGACAAGGTCATGGACCTTATCTATCAATATGAACTGGTTTGCAAGGAGCTGGAGACAAATCATGATGATGCGCTTATCGAGCGGATGAGTCAGCTTTCACATGAACTGGATGTAACGGGTGCATGGGAGCTGGAGTCGAATGCCAAGACCGTGCTTGGCAAACTCGGTTTGTACGATCTTGATGCAGTTATGGGCACTCTTTCCGGTGGTCAGCGCAAACGGGTTGCTTTGGCTCATGCGCTTGTTGTTCCGAGTGACGGTCTTATTCTTGATGAACCGACCAACCATCTCGATGCTGACAGTGTGGAGTGGCTTGAGCAGTATATCAGGCGCTATCAGGGTGCAGTTCTGCTGATTACGCATGACCGCTATTTTCTTGACCGTGTGGCAACCCGCATGATCGAGCTTGATGGACGGACGGCAGTAACCTATACCGGTGGCTATTCGAGCTATTTGCAGCAGAAAGCTGAGCAGGAAGAGCAGGCGATCAGGGATGATCGCAAGCGCCAGGCTCTTGTCCGGCAGGAGCTTGACTGGATGAGGGGTGGATGCAAGGCTCGGACGACAAAACAGAAAGCGAGAATGCTACGCGCAGAGAGTCTTGTTTATGCTCCGAAAAAGGAAAAGACGAAAGAGCTTGAGATCGGGTTCGGGGCAGGGCGGCTGGGCGACAAAATCATTGAGTTTCACGAAGTTTCAAAATCCTATGACGAGAAACTGCTCCTTCGCTCGTTTGAGTACCAGCTGCAGAAAGGGGATCGTATCGGTATCATCGGACCGAACGGTTCTGGAAAAACCACTCTTTTCGATATGATTACCGGGCGCGTATCACCGGACAGCGGTCACATCGATATTGGCAAGACGGTGAAAATCGGGTACTACGATCAGCAGAGTCGCGGTCTTGATGACTCCAAGCGGGTTATCGAGTATATTCAGGAGCATGCCGAGCAGATCAAGACAAAGGATGGTATGGTTTTTTCCGCGTCGAAAATGCTTGAACGTTTTCTTTTTGCACCTTCAACCCAGTACAGTTACATTCGCACCCTTTCGGGAGGTGAGCGCAGGCGACTCTATCTGCTCAAACAGCTTATTGATTCGCCAAATGTGCTTCTTCTTGATGAACCAACCAATGATCTCGATATTCCTACGCTCAGAGTGCTTGAGGATTATCTCGATACCTATACGGGCTGTCTTATCGTTGTCAGCCATGACCGATATTTTCTTGATCGTACGGTAGAGTATATTTTTGCTTTTGAAGAGAATGGTCTTATTCGCCGTTATCCTGGCAACTATACCGTCTATCTTGATCTGAAAGCTTCCGAGGTATCGAAGAGTGAGAAAAAGCCTTTAAAAAAAGAGCCGGCAATTTCTGTGCAGCCGGAGCAAACCTCAGCAAAACAGGGCAGGCTCAGCAGTAAGGAGAAGCGCGAACTGGAGGCGCTTGAACGGACGATTCGGGAAGCTGAAAGTCATCAGTCGGAACTTGCAGCACGTCTTGCAGCAGCCGGCAGCGATTTTGAATTGGTGCAAAAGCTTGGTTCGGAACTTAATCAGGTACAGGAGAAACTGGAAAAACAGATTTCTCGATGGACGGAACTTGCTGAAATGGCATAATATGCCCAAACCCCTATGCTGATAACAGCAGAAACTCTCCGGCATGAGCTGGAGGCTATTGCGGATCCGGCGGTCGCGGCTGTTTCGAGAAGCTTTTTCAAGACCGGAGCCGGAGAGTATGGAGAGGGCGACCTTTTTCGTGGAATTCGCGTGCCGGTGCTCAGAAAGATCTCCCGACGTTCAGAAGCGCTTTCTCTTGATGGAATTGTAGAGTTATTGCACTCTCCTTTTCATGAAGACCGCCTGCTTGCTCTTCTCGTGCTCGTCAGGCGTTTTTCCCATGCAAGTGAGAAGGCTCGTGAGGAACTTTATGATCTGTATCTGTCAAATACGCTGTTCATCAATAACTGGGATCTTGTTGATACTTCCGCCGAACATCTTGTAGGATGCTACCTGTTTGACAGGGATAAAGCGCCTCTCTATCGACTGGTTCTCTCCGAATGCCTTTGGGAGAGACGTATTGCCATAATAGCAACCTTTTATTTTATCAGGCACGGACGGTTTGGCGAAACCCTTGATCTTGCTGAACAACTGCTTTTTGATCCTGAGGAACTGATTCATAAAGCAGCAGGATGGATGCTCAGGGAAGTGGGCAAGCGTGACCAGCAGCTTGAGGAGGCTTTTCTGGCCAGGCACTACCGGCTGATGCCGAGAGTCATGCTTCGTTATGCTATTGAACGGTTTGCGGAAGATAAGCGGCAACTCTATCTGAAAGGGCTTGTGCAGGAGCGATTTCAGTAATCCTGAACAGGAAAAGGAGTTGACGGATTATTTCATCTGAAATTCCGGATGGCCAGTCTGCCAGAGCCCGAAGCTCAGCACATCGGCAAGAGATTCAAACTCCATCTTTTTGGTATTGCCCATGCCGTGTCCGGCCTTGAAATCGGTGAATAGGAGAACCGGCTTGTTTGAGACTGTCGCAGCCTGAAGACGGGCTGCAAATTTCGCCGGTTGCCAGGCAATGACTCTTGGATCGTTGATTCCTGCTGTAACCAGGGTTGCAGGGTATCGGGTGCCATCAGTGATGTTGAGATAGGCGTCCATTGCAATGAGTGCTTTGCATTCGTCCGGTTTTTTAACCGTGCCGAATTCCGGTACGTTGACCGGACCGTTCGGTGTTTCTTCTCCCCGCAAGGGGTTAAGCAGACCAACCTGCGGTATAGCCGCAGCAAAAAGATCCGGTCGTTCGGTCATTGCTCTTCCTACCATAATGCCGCCTGCACTGGCACCATTTATTGCGATGTTCCGGGTTGAAGTGTATCCTTCCCTGATCAGGTACTCGGCAGAACTTATAAGGTCTTTCCATGTGTTAGGCTTCATGGTTTTCATGCCGGATGTATGCCATGCATCACCAAGCTCTCCGCCGCCTCTTGCATGGACAATGGCCAGGATGCCGCCTTTATGAGTCCAGAGCAATAGTGACGGGCTGAAAAAAGGTGTCAGTGAGTTGCCATAGGCGCCATAGCCGTAGAGAAGTACGGGATTATTCCTCTTTTTTTCAAGATCATTACGGCATATAATCGATAAGGGAACCATAACCCCGTCGTGTGAGGGTATCATGAGTTCTTCGACTTTCAGTTTCTCATATTCCGGGTACAGTGCGGGTGAAGAGAGCGTTTCAAGGCTGAAGCTTCCATCATTTCGGGTATCATAACGGTACCGTCGGTAGTCCTGGCTCCAGCCTGCAATGATCACCCAGAGATCAGGGTGGCGGAATCCTTTGCTGCTTATTGCAATGGTTCCGGCGGCGGCAGGCAGGTTGATCTCTTTTGATTCTGTTTTTCCGTATTCCCGATGATAGAGCTTTTCTTCAACACCGTTTTTTGATTGTGTGTAGAAGATTCCTTTACTGGTGAGCGTGAAGCCTGTAAGGGTGGTGCCAGGGGTTTCAGGAACGATCAGGTCGGCATGTTCAAGATCAGGATGTTCAAGGGATGTTTTCAATAAACGGAACCCCGGTGCTTTTTTTGGCGAGGAAAAGTAGATATCCTTTTCGGTGACGGCAAAATCATGGACATCATCTTCCGGCATAAAAAGTTTTTTCCAGGCCGTTTTCTTTATTTCCGGTTGATCGAGAGGTGCATAGTAGACGGTCAGCCGGCGATCTACATTTGACAGGAATGCAAACAGGTGCCCGCTGTTCTTCTCATAAGTCACTTCCGGAATATCTTCGGGATTAAGAACAAGTTCAGGATTTGTTGTGCTTGAAAAAATCTCTCTGTCACTTGATGGATCTGTTCCTGGAATGTGGAGAAATATTTTGCTGTTGTACTGTGGATTTTCGTCGGGTTTTTTCAGAGCACGCAGGCGGTTATAAAGAAATACATTGCCAGTATTGAGCCAGG
The DNA here is from genome assembly GCA_013336025.1 of Chlorobiaceae bacterium. Classification (GTDB taxonomy): domain Bacteria; phylum Bacteroidota; class Chlorobiia; order Chlorobiales; family Chlorobiaceae; genus Chlorobium. The sequence goes on along the minus strand of JAAXUM010000004.1, from coordinate 13,015 downwards.
AGGGCGAAGCAAAGCGGCACCTTGTGATTTTTTCAGGAAACAGCTTTTGTGTTGCAACATCCATAATCAGGAGAACCGCATCTTCTGAACCGTTTTTTGAAATGGTGAATGCAACCTTTGATCCGTCAAGTGAGGGGGAAATGGTTCCGATAACCGCGTGGCTCTCTTTATCATGTGATGAAGAGGGGTCGAAAAGCAGGGCTTCTTTGCCATGGAACCCTTTTCTGTAGTAGAGCAGGCCTGTTTCGTCCGATGGTGTCTGTTTGAGATAAAAGTAGAAGTCGTTTTCGGTAATCGCGAGATTATAGACTTTCGAGACCTTTCTTTTGTCAAAATCCTGCATTTTGGAGATGAGGCTATCTCTTCCGGGGATTCGCTGCAGGATATTTCGGGCATAGTCACTCTCCTGTTTGAGCCAGTTGATGACCTGCGGGTTCCTGATGTTCTCCAGTGCGCGGTAAGGATCAGCTATCCGGTTGCCGCACCATGTTTCCACAACAGGGTTGCCCGTTACGGGAAAGGGTTGTCTTGTAAGATCTCTGCCTCCTTGTTTTTCTGCAGCGTAAGATGCAGGAATCAGGGTAATAAAGCATAACAAAAAAAGAGCGATACGTCGTGCTGTCATGGTAATCAAGGCTGTTGCAGATTATCTGAAAAGAGTTTTCAGCGAGCGATGCCCATAAAAAAAGCCATGCTGTTTCTGCATGGCTTTTTTAGTGGTGGGGACAGGACTTGAACCTGCAACCTTCGGGTTATGAGCCCGACGAGCTACCAATTGCTCCACCCCACGATGTTGTTCCAACAATATAAGAGAAAAAAAAAGCCAGGCAAGCTTTTATTGAATCTTTTTTCCATTTATCCCGTTACCTGCCGGTTCCAGCAGGAATAGTTTTCCATTGTTTCCCTCAACCGCAAGGATCATTCCCTGGGAAACCTCATTCAGAATGGTGCGTTCGGCAAGATTGGCAACCAGAAGCACATTTTTGCCGATCATCTCCTCCGGGGTGTAATGTTTAGCAATTCCGGCAAGAACCTGTCGAGTTTCAGAGCCAACCTTGACCTGCAGTTTGAGGAGCTTGCCTGCTTTTTTGACTTTCTGGCAATCAAGAACCGTAGCGACCCTCAGATCCACTTTTGAAAACTCGTCAAAGCTGATCAGCGGACTGAAATCCATTGCTTCAGCCTCATTTTTTGCTTCCCGCTCTTCAGCCTGAGCAAGCAGACCTTCTATTTTTTTAAGTTCAGGGGCAAGTTCAGAATCCTCGATTTTGGTAAAAAGAATTTCAGAATTTTCTCTGAGTTGATGGCCTTTTGCAAGTTGGGGGGTTAGAATCTGTGCAATACATGATTTACCCGGAGCAAGCTGATCATCGATGTTTTTTTCAACGCCGAGCATGGCAAGAATACGGCCTGATGTTTCCGGAATAACCGGGTAGAGCACAAGGGCAAGGGCATAACAGAGGTTTAAAGAGATAGCCATGGTTTTTGCAGCACTCTCTCTGTCGCTCTTTATCACTTTCCATGGTTCAGATTCAGTAAGGAAGCGGTTCGCTGTTCTGGCAATATCCATTCCTGTTGAGGTTGCTTCCCTGAAATGAAATCCCTCGAAAGCCTGATCGAGCTTTTCAAGGGTTTCATTCCAGTCAATACCGGGAATTTTCCACTCTTCCGGTGTGCAGTCAGAGGGAACCATGCCATCAAACCGGGAGTTGGTGAAATCAATCGAACGTTTAATGAAGTTTCCAAGCGTATCGGCAAGTTCTCCATTGGTTCTGTTCTGAAAGTCCTGCCAACTGAAATCGCTGTCCTTGTTTTCAGGGTAGTTCATCGCAATAGAGTAGCGGAGGGTATCAGCCGGAAATTTTTCAAGAAATTCACCAAGATAAACCGCATAATTTCTTGATTTTGAAAATTTTCTTCCTTCAAAATTCATGAATTCTGATGCCGGAACATTGTCGGCAAGATTGAAGAGACCGTTTTTTCGACCCTCATTCCATGCCATAAGGATGGCTGGAAACATCAGGGTATGAAAAACAACATTATCTTTTCCGATAAAATTGATCATGCGACACTCCGGATCCTGCCAGTAATCCCTCCAGAGTTCAGGCTGCCCCGATTGCGCAGCCCACTCTTTTGTAAAGGAGATATAGCCGAGAACGGCATCAAACCACACATAGAGTACCTTTCCGAAGGCTTCAGGGGTTTCGAGAGGGAGTTTGATGCCCCAGGCGAGATCCCGTGTAATGGCGCGGTCATTCAAGCCCTGGTTCAACCATGTTTTTGTATAGTTTATCACATTCGCCCGCCACTCTTTATCATGGCTTTGTACATAGCGTTCAAGTTCACCCTGGAATCTGCCGAGAGGGAAATACCAGTGCAGGGTTTCCCGGAGTTCAGGAATGGCATCGGAAAGCTTGCTTTTTGGATTGATCAGTTCAAGAGGGCTTAAATGGGTGCCGCACTGTTCGCACTGGTCGCCGTTGGCATCGGGATTGCTGCATATCGGACAGGTTCCGGTGATATATCGGTCTGAAAGAAACCTGTTTGCTTTTTTGTCGAAAAACTGTTCTTCGGTTTTTCTGGTGAAAATCCCTTTGTTTTCAATTTCAGTAAAAAACTCCTGTGCAGTTGAGTGGTGTATGGCGGAAGTTGTTCTGCCATAATAATCAAAGGCAATAGAGCACTTCGTGAACGCATCGAGGTTCATGCCATGGTATCGGTCAACAACATCCCGGGGTGAGATGCCCTCTTTTTCAGCCGTCAGTGTGATGGGGACGCCGTGTTCGTCCGAGCCTCCGATATGAATGATATTGTCGCCTTTGAGTCGCTTGTAGCGGACATAGAGGTCTGCCGGAAGATAGACTCCGGCAAGATGTCCAAGATGGACAGGTCCATTGGCATAGGGAAGAGCTGTGGTGACAAGCGTTCTTTTAATGTGTTGCATGGTTCAGGGATAATTTCATAAGGTGACGATCTCTATCACCCGGATTATTTTTTTATAAACAGGGAATTGAATTTTTCTATCGGGAACCGACGTCTCATCTCTCCCTTCTGGTAAAAGAGACAGACGAGCTTTTTGCGGGTATCGATACTTTCCACAATTGCCGGGCCATCCGGGGTTGATAACCTGCTTCCGACAGGAGGAAATTCGTGCTGCTGGCGGTTATCATGAACGGATGATTCCTGTTTTGTATAGCCGATACAGCATTTTGGGCGATTGCATAATCCGGTAATGTTAAAAGCATGACTTTCACTGCATGAGCTTTCGTGATAGTTCGATTTTTCAGCAAAAGGGTTTGCATGAATTTTCTGCAACCAGCTTGAGCAACACAACAGGCAACCGCAAGGCCCGAATGCATTTGCTCTTCGAGCTTCTTCACGGGTGGTGATCTGCACCATCTGTATTCGTGCCTTGAATTCACCGGCGAGATCTCTTACAAGATTTCTGAAATCAACCCGGTGTGATGATGTGTAGTAGACCGACAGCTTCTGCTGATCCATGCGTAGTTCTACATCAACAAGTTTCAGTTCAAGCGCATGCTTCTGAATTTTTTTCAGACAGATATCCCGAATATCTGATTGACGTTTTCTGCAATCCTCGATATGCTTCTTATCCTCGCTGTCAGCCAGTCGAAGGATTGTCGGCCATACGACGTTGCTGCTTTCGAGACCTTTGAGTTTAACTTTTTTCCGGGTGATTCTTCCTGTAGAGTAAACTATGCCAAAATCATAGCCGCCATCGGATTCAACAACAACCTGCTCTCCTATGGCAAGGGTTTCGCCTGTTTTGTTTTCAAAAAAATCCCGTCTGCAGCCCTGAAGTTCTATTTCACAGAGTGTACACGGCTCCTCTTTATCGCACTCTCCATAAATACTGTCAATTTCATTGTGCAGCAACTGAGAAAGACGGAGTCTTACGTTGGTGTTGTCTGCAAGTAAACAACTGCATATAACATAACTCATTGCATAGGATTCATTAATTGTGGACAATATTCAAACAGGGCGACTTATTCCCGGGGTTCTTTATGAAGTCTGAAAAAACATCTGAAGTTATCAACCTTCCGGTTTACAGATTCTGTTCCCTTCAGCAGCATCTTGAAATCATCAAGGTGTCGCAGCATAATCTTGTTTTTAAGCGCATCGAGATGAATCTCGGTGTTTTTCTGCATATAGTCCGTCATGTTTTTATGTTTCGGAAGTTCATCGCTTACCATGAGTCGCGGTTCCTGAAACGATAAAAAAAGTTCAGGCTTCTGATCTTCAACATATTCAATCCGGCTGACAACTGAAACAAGATATATTCGCGGTTTTTTTTGCAGTACCCGATTGACGATGCCCTCGGTTCCTCTGAAGAAAAAAAGAGGACGTTTGTCAACATGCTCGATGAGGCCTTGCGGAAAAATCCACAGGGCATTCTGACGAGCTGATGGCTCGGTGAGCAGATCACTGGCATAATCAAGGGTTTTTACGGCGCTTCTGGCATTTGAGCGATCCAGGGAAAATGCCCCGACACGGGTGAAAAACCGGTGCTTCTGAAGCTCTTTGAGACCGATGATGATGTGCAGGTTCTGGTTGAAAAACTCTTCGGTACAGAGCTGAGACCAGAACCCATCCCACCAGTAGGCATGATTGCAATAAAAAATAACCGGAGTGTCGCTGTTCATTGAACGCACTCCGGTTTGCATCGTTACTCGGACTGAGTTGAAATGTCGTCTGAACTGTCTGCGGGAATACCATCCGAACCACAAGGTATAGAGCCTGCTGCGACGAACTTTCAACATGGCACTTAACTGAAAGCTCTTCTGATGCGGTTAACAGCCTCTTCGAGTGCATCTATTGATGCGGCGTAGGAGAGCCGGAGATTTTCCGGTGCACCAAAAGCATCGCCAGGAACTGTTGCCACATGGTGGTCTTTAAGAAGATATTCTGCCACATCTGCTGAATCTTTCAGCAATTTGCCACCCCATGTTTTGCCGAGTACCCCGGTGATGGAGGGGAAAATATAGAACGCCCCCTCAGGCAGCGCGGTTTTGAATCCCGGAATACTGTTGAGTGCTTCAAACATGAAGTTTCGCCGTTTTTCGAATTCAGCCCTGCGATCCTCAACAATCTGCTGGTCTCCTGTCAATGCCGCCACAGCAGCTTTTTGAGCAATAGCATTGGGATTTGAGGTGGTCTGTGACTGAATCTTGTCGCAGGCGTCGATGAGCCATTTAGGGCCTGCAAGGTAGCCGATTCTCCAGCCGGTCATGGAATAGGTTTTTGAGACGCCGTTGCTGACAATGACCCATTCTTTCATTTCAGTAACTCTTGCCGGAGAGAAAGGACGGACGTCACCGTAAACAATCATGTCATACATCTCATCAGAAAGGACAAAAATACCGCGGCCTTCAAGCACCTTCATCAGTGCCCGTACTTCTGTTTCGCTGTACACCGCTCCGGTAGGGTTTGATGGAGAGTTGAGCACCAGTATTTTTGTTTTCGGGGTGATGGCCTTTTCAAGCTGATCAGGGGTGATTTTATACCCTGATTCAAGAGTCGTGTTGACAATGACCGGGGTTGCACTGGCAAGACGGACCATTTCAGGAAAACTCACCCAGAAGGGAGCTGGAACAATAACCTCATCGCCCTCTTCGCAAAGGGCAAGAAATGCATTGGCGAGGGTCTGCTTTCCTCCGTTGCTGACAATGATCTGGTTTTCCTCGAATTCCAGCGCGTTGTCCCGTCTGAATTTTTCCACGATTGCTTTTTTCAGCTCGGGAATTCCAGAGTTGGCAGTATAACGGGTAAATCCGTTGTTTATGGCATCAATGCCGGCCTGATTAACATGAGCAGGAGTGGGGAAGTCGGGTTCACCGGCTGAAAGGCTGACAATATCCTTGCCCTCGGCTTTCATTTTGCCGGCAAGGGCGGAAATTCTCATGGTCTGAGATTCCTGCATGCTGAGAACCCGGCTTGTTAAAAGATGTTCTCCCGGGAGAGATGGTGTAGGCATAGGGGTGTTTTGTTATGATTTACTTTTCTGTTTTTCCTGTAGTTTTTTATGAAGCATGTCCAGAACGCAGGGATGTACAAACTTGCTTACGTCACCGCCAAGCATGGCAACTTCTCTGATGATCGATGAAGCGACATAGGTATACTTGACATTCGGCATAAGAAAAACTGTGGTTACATCCGGATAGAGATGGCGGTTCAGCAGAGACATCTGAAATTCGTACTCAAAATCCTTGACCTGCCGGACCCCCCGAACAATAGCTCTTGCACCGGCCTGTCGGGCATAATCGGCAAGAAGCCCGTCATGCAGCACTGCAACACTTACTGAGGGAAACTCGCAGACAACCTCCCTGATCATTTCAAGCCGATCGTTAACGGTGAAGAGGGTTTTTTTCTGACTGTTTTCGCCGATCACCACCTCAACCTCATCAAAGATATTGAGTGCCCGATCAAGAACATCGAGGTGACCGTTGGTAAACGGGTCAAATGTTCCCGGATAAATGGCTTTGCGTTTCATCGGCTTGCAAGGGTCAATGATGAAAAAAAGTTACTCTTGTCATGCCGTAGTCTTTGTGAAAAGAGTATGATGGCAGATGCCTGAAATCCAGATGCTTTTTATGCTCGACAAGCAGCATCCCGTCTTCAGAAAAGACTCTTTTTGAGGTGATCTTTTCAACAAGCAGTTCATAGTCAGGCCAGGTATAGGGCGGATCGCAGAATACAAGGTCAAACTGTTCGGTTGTTCGGTCAAGAAAAGTCGTCACATCTGAATTGACAACGGAGCAGTTGTCAGTGACGCCAAGATGCAGTGCGGTTGATTTCATGGCTTTGAGGGCATCGGTATGCTGATCGACAAAATAGACGAATTCCGAGCCTCTGCTGAGAGCTTCAAATCCAAGAGAACCGAAGCCAGCAAAAAGATCAAGGACAACACTTCCTTCAAAATCCATTCGAGAAGAGAGTGTATCAAACAATGATTTTTTAACCCGGCTGCTGCACGGGCGAACGGCAAGGGTGTCAGTTCTTCTGATTTTATGCCCCCTGTATTTTCCAGCAATAATCTGCACGAACCCTTTTCTGTTTAAAAATCACCGTAGTCAGTTTCGCCGAGAATGGCAAGCGCTTTTTCTGCATCATCTTTTGATGGAGGCTTTCCGTGCCAGTTGCTTTTATCGGGCATGGAGCCTTCAAAGAAAGGTACTCCCTTTCCCATAATCGTTGTTGCCAGCAGTACAGCCGGACTCTGACGATCATCTCTGTCCCGGATTCGACAGATCGATGCGATAACATCTTCTATATCGTTACCATCGCAATGATAAACCTCCCATCCGAATGCACGCCATTTATCACCAAAAGGTTCGACGCTCATGACACTTTGTACCTCGCCGTCAATCTGAAGATTGTTACAGTCAACAATTCCTATCAGATTTCCGAGACCGTAATGAGCGGCACTCATGGCAGCTTCCCATATTTGACCTTCCTGACACTCCCCATCTCCCATAAGGCAGTATACATCATGGTTTTTTTTGTCAAGCCTGAGCCCGAGCGCTGCGCCGGTGGCAGCAGAAAGACCCTGGCCGAGTGAGCCTGATGCAATTCTTATTCCGGGAAGTTTCGCTTCAGAGGTGGGATGCCCCTGAAGATAGGAACTGATCTGACGAAGTGAGTTCAGCTCACTGACAGGGAAATAGCCTGATCTGGCAAGAACGCTGTACCATACAGGAGCAATATGGCCATTGGAAAGAAATACCAGATCCTGGTTATCGTGCTTCCAGAAGTTATGGGGATCGTGCCTGAGCAGACTGAAATAGAGGGCGGTAAAAATATCAGCCATACCAAGGGACCCTCCGGTATGGCCGGAGTTTGCCATACTGAGCATTCTTACGATATCTCTTCTGACTTGCCTTGCCATAAGGTTAAGCTCATCTATCGAAGCAAGCTCGAGAAGCTCGCCTTTTTTGTCATGTGGATAGGGTTTTACTTCTTTTGCCATGGTGTTTCAATAAACTTCTTAAAGGATTAATGAATCAAAACATCAAAGTTACTGAGCCGGGAATAAAGCTGCTCTATAAATAATCGTTAAATCAGGCTGAGTCTCGATATAATAAGGTCGCGGAACAAAAATTAATAGAGGTGCCCATAAATAACAAAAAAAACTCAATGATGCTTCTGCTTTCTTTCCCTTATGAATTTTCTGGCTGAAAAAAAAAGGAAAATCAAAAAGAGTGCCGTTACCGGAAAACTGTACAGTGCAGCATAACGACCGATCTCCTGCCAGTTCCGCCCGAGGAGAAGACCTCCATAAATAAGCAGGATGTTCCACAGTGTGGCGCTGACAAGAGAAGCAAGAAGCACCAGGAAGGTGTTGAGATGCATGAGGCCGGTCATGACCGAGATGACAGCTCTTGAGCCTAAAAGAAATCGATTGAAGAGGACTGCAAGGTAGCCGTGTGTTGAGAATTTCTGACGCAACACCTCCATGTCGGAAGGTGGAAAAAAGCGGTGCACGCTCTGAGAGAGACGATGCTGTACTGCGTTTTCTCCGACGGCGTACAGCTTGAGACCGAGATGTCGGCTGAGCAAATAGACCAGCATGAAGCCTGATGTTGATCCGAGTGATGTCCATAAGACAGCAGCGGTAAATGAGAGCTTGCTGCTGTGGATCATGTAGCCGATAAATGCAACGGCAATATCTCCTGGTATAGGGGGGATGACATTTTCAAAAAAAGCCACAATAAAAAGAAACACATAGACCGAAAAAGGGTCTGCATGCTGCAGATAGTCTATCAGTGATTCAAGCATCGAAAACCCGCCTTTCAAAAGAGGTTAAGGGCGCACTGAAAAAAATTGTATCCCGAAAAAGTCGGGATACATGAGGAATTTCGGTACCGTCCGGTCCATTTCGAAAACGACGAAAGAAAAAAATATAAGCAGTTCCCAGACTCTCAGTCGAGTTCAAGAACTCTTTTCTGTACCTCACTGTATGCATTTTCCACTCCGCCCATATCGAACCGGAACCGATCCTTGTCCATCTTTTCGTTGGTATCAAGGTCCCAGAATCTGCACGTATCAGGGCTTATTTCATCACCAAGCAGAATTTCGTTCTTGTGACGTCCGAATTCGAGCTTGAAGTCAACAAGTTTCAGTTTTCGGTCAGCAAAAAATTGTCTGAGCACGAGATTTATTGCCTCCGCACGGCTTTTGAGTATCACAAGTTCTTCAGCGGTGGCTACACCGAGCGCAACAGCATGAGCGTCGTTCATCAGCGGGTCATCAAGATCGTCGTCTTTCAGGTAAAACTCAACAATCGGCTGCTGAAGAACGAAGCCTTCCTTGAACCCGTACCGTTTTACCAGTGATCCCGCCGCAATATTACGAACGACAACTTCAACCTTGATGATATCAAGGCGCTTGCAGAGCATATCACGATCCGAAAGCTTTTCAACCAGATGAGTACGGATACCCTGTTCTTCAAGCAGAGTGAAAAGCCTGCATGAAATGGCATTGTTCACGACGCCTTTGTCCGCTATTGTTCCTTTTTTCTTGTTATTGAAGGCGGTTGCGTCATCCTTGAACTCCTGTATCACCAGGTCGCTCTGATCAGTTAAAAAAACTTTTTTTGCCTTGCCTTCATGAAGAAGAGTTGTCTTTGTCATGATATGATGATCCTGTTTTTGTTTTATCACCAGCATTCTGCTGTCGTTTTTGCAAAGTATCGTTTACTGATAGTTAACCGGTACGGGTGTTTTGTCTCTCACCACTACAGGTTATCCGATGTTGCCTGCTGAACGGCACCGGTGAGCACAATGGTGATCTGCTCATCGGTGAGTCCTTTGTCTTTAAGGAAGCTCATGAAGCGGAAGACACCAAGATCCGAGAGCATGGCTTTAGGCAGATCCTGAGTGTTGAGACCTCTTGTTCGACTGTACTCTTCAGACGTTGTTATCCAGTCACTGATAAATTGTTCCGATTTACCGTTTTCGAGAAAAAAACCGGTTATCATTCTTTCAACATCATCTCGCGAAGGTTCCGGGTGAGCCTGGAAAAGCAACTGCATTTCTTCTGAAATCCTGGTCAGTACAATAACTGCCTCCCTGTCAAGAGTCTCTTCAAGAATGTCTTTTGCCTTTTTTTTGACATCAGTCGTGTTGGTCATACCGTGCACTGGATCGTTGAGTGAAGAAATCTTCTTTCCGGCTGAAAAATCCCGAATAAGTTACATATCATTCCGTGAAAGAAAAAATTTTGCATAGACCAAGAGGCCATGAAGAAATCCCTTTCCACTGTTTTTCTCTTTTTAAGCGTGATATTGTGCACTGCTTTGCCGTTATCAGCCAAAGCTGGAGCAGGGGACTCGCTGATTTTCATGTGGTGGAATACGGAAAATCTCTTTGATTCGATTGATGATCCGGTTATCGACGATGATGACTTTTCTCCATACGGGAGGCTGCATTGGACTGAAAAAAAACTCCAGCTCAAGCTCATGCGTGTTCAGCATCTTTTCAATGCAATCAATTCGCATCCACAGTATAGAGCTTATCCTGATATTATTGCTTTTGCTGAAACAGAAAACAAAAAAGTTTTTACAAAAGCCATAGGCGTGATCAAAGCAGGGGGCTATAAAACAGTTTATCATGAATCCCGTGATCCAAGGGGGATCGATATCGGGTTGGCTTTCAATTTCCGGAAAGTTCTTTTCAAAGCATCCAAAACCTATCAGGTTCCTGTTGAAGACAAGCCGACCCGACCGGTTATTGTTGCGGAATTTTCTGTTTCCGGCCACCCTTTTCATCTTGTTCTCAACCATTGGCCTTCGAGGGCGTTTGATATCCGCTGGACTGAACCCAAACGAATTGCCGCGGCAACGGTAGTACGTCATATCGCAGACAGTCTTATGCAGAAAAACAGCAAGGCCGATATCATCATCATGGGGGATTTTAACGATGAACCGGAAAACCGCTCGCTGAAAAAGGTGCTCGGTTCATCGTTTGATGTTTCTGCGGTTCAAACATCATGCGGTAAACTTCTGTACAACTGCTGGGGGAATTACAGCGGTATCGGAAGCTACTTCTATCGAGGTCATTGGGAGAAAATAGATCAAATGCTTGTTTCCTGCGGTTTGTTTGATCGGGAGGGGCTTTGGCTGCCGGATAACGCTTTTCGCTGTTTTGCCTTTTCGCCGATGTTGGATGATAGCGGCAAAAAGCCCTGGCCGACCTATGAAAAAGGAGTCTATAAAGGTGGCTATTCAGACCATCTGCCGCTGCTGCTCACAATACGGACTCAGCGATAAATCGTCTGTTCGTTTTTCCTGCAAAGTCAAACGGGTTATGAAGCAGATCTGTTCTATTCATGCTGGGCAAAGAGATCATTTTCCGATAATCCGGAACCCGAAATTTTCATCCGGCTTTTCCATATGCTGGTGGGGGAGGTAATGATTTCATCGCCCCGCAGGGAGTCGCACAGCATGGGGGAAGAGGGGTCAGACCGCTGAATGTTTGCAGTGGCTGTGGTTTGGCTTGAAACGGCATAGCAGTAAAGGCAACCGTGCGGGCAGGTGTTGTAGCTGCCGATATCGCGGCTCTCAGCGCATCCGCATCCGAGTCTCCGGCTTTTATCTTTTCGTATACCGGAGCACTGTTTTCCGGTAAGGCGCCCGATCAGTTCATGATCAATGCATCGACTGTTTTGTATGCCAAGGTGCGAAAGATCGATTTTTTCACTGCAGGTTGAGATCGTCATGCCCTGCTTTTCTGCAGCATCGGCTAACCTTAAGGAAAGTGCCTCCATCAACGGTTTTTGGGGTAAGAAATACTTGATGTGCCCCATGTTTTTTCTGACTTTTCTGTAGTTGTCAAGAAAACTGATGATGCACTGCCTGGTAAAGCCCGACAGTTTTTTTGCCAGGCTATTGAACGACGCAACGTGATAGTCGAACGTATACACATCAGTCAGGATGACAGGGTCGTATCGCCAGATCACTCTTTCAGGTCCGATGAGACGAGAGAGTTTTTTGAAGGTTTTCAAAACCGCCTCTTTGCTTCCGATGCGGGGTTCCAGTGTTGTATCGTAAGGGGTGATGGTAAAGAGAACGTAATACCAGTGACCCATAGCTTCAATTTCAGGAAGAAACGGCAAGAAATTTTCAGGATTTTTTGTCCAGAAAACAAGAGCGTCTATGGATTGCGGTGAAAGGGATATTTTTGATATCTGTCTGTAATTGAAAGGGTTTCGTACAAGCACCTCTTCTGCCCGTAAACGGTTCATAAACCACGTACCATAAAATGCAGGAATATCGCTTCTTCTGCTTGCACTGATAATCATCTCATCAACACCTTCATGTCAGTCGATTCCTTTGTTTTTTTGCCAAGCAGTCGTTTGCGCTCTTCAGTAAATGTCCACCATGGCAGAGGATCGCCACCCGAGATAAAGTTTGTTATCGACATGAATACATCGATCACACAGGGATCATGCAGGGTCTCGGTTACCCTGCAAAGATCACGATACATCTCAAACGGATTTTTTCCTGCAAGTTCTTCCGGTTCATAAATACCGATCAGGCGAAGGTCATTGGCCGTTGCCTTGCCGATGTTTGGCAGATCAGTTAACCGTGTTATCTGTTCTCTTGAAACTTTTGCCGGATTCATAAGGCAGACGGTGAAGTGGGCTGGTTAGGGTATTGGCATCTGATATCTGAAAAACAGTATTGATACTTAAGGTAATATTTTCAGAAAATCTTTAATGGTGCCTGGAAACAATTTGACAGGCTGATGAGATAACCGTCAAACTTCTGATTTCGGGTTTGTTTATGAGCGTGACGTTTCTTTAGCGGTATGGAGATAATGACAGAAGAGTTAACTGATGCAACAGCAGAGATCAGGGCTGTTTTTGTTATAAAACTTACTGATCATTTTTCAGGGCCTCATATTTCTTTTTGCCGTTACCGTTAACAACTTTTTCCGGAGTCTCGGGATTGCAATAGATTGGTGGATTTAAATGCAACCTACAGCAATCCCGAGAC
>JAAXUM010000353.1 GCA_013336025.1 Chlorobiaceae bacterium | reverse complement strand
GCAGACCACGAGGGGGTGCCCCTACAACTGCGACTTCTGCAACGTGCACGTCATGAACGGCCACCGGCTTCGTCACCGCACCATTCCCGCCGTGCTTCGGGAGGTTGAAAATTTTCTCAAAGAGGACAAACGGATCTTCTTTTTTCTTGACGATACCGTTAACGCCGACGAGCTCTATGCAGAAAAACTCTTTCGGGAACTCATTCCGTTCGGCATAAGCTGGGTAGGCCAGGCTACCACCGCGCTTGGCGAAAAGCCCCGACTCCTCGACGCCTTCGCCCGATCCGGGTGCGGAGCGCTGCTTGTCGGGATCGAAAGCCTCGCCGACGGCAGCAACCACGCCCATCAGAAGTTTCACAACCCCGCAGCCAGGCAGGCGGCATGTATCAAAAATATCCGGGATGCAGGAATCTGCGTCTACGGCAGTTTTATCTACGGACTCGACGAGGATACGCTCGACATGCCTCGTATGCTTGAGGAGTTTATCGAGGAGACCGGCGTTGATGTACCCGGCATCAACCTGCTTCGCCCCATTCCCGGAACCGGCGTTTTCGACCGGCTCGCGCTCGAAGGCCGTCTGCTTCACTCCCCGCATGACCACGACGCTTTCAGATTCTCCTGGGGCCAGGAGATGCTCTACAGGCCGCAACGGATCACGCTCCAGGAGTTCATTCCGAGCTACACCGCGCTGACCGGCCGCGTTTTTACCGTGCAGAACGCCCTGAAGCGCGCCGCACGAGCCCCCCGGTTGCGCTCTGCCGTGCTGATGTTCAACCTGCTCTACGTGCACATGTACGGCACGGCCCGCAAGGATTTGATGCGGCAGCTCGGGGAGATCGGGTGACTCCGCATATCAAGGGAAATAAAAATAAAATCAAGGAACTTGCTGAATGTTTTAGCCATATTTCCGGATGGCTATGCTCAAGCAATGTAATCGTCTTTTTCGAGCATAATTATGCACCTGAATGGCTACAGATTTCAGCCGTGTGAGATAGCATGAAATTGTGTTCAGATGTTTTCCTCCGATGTCGATCCTTTTAAAGGATGAGCTATTGCGGGTTGCATGATGTGTTGTGTTTTGACGAAAATAAGCTGTGCGTGTTTATATTTGAATGAACAATCCAATATGCCTTTACCGGCTCCTGAACCTTATCCCATGAGCATTATTCTTCTTGATATAGGTAACGTGCTGGTATCGGTTGATTTTATGCCTTTCTGCAGGGCTGTTGCCGTTGATCCGGTTTCAGGTGCTGAGGAGATATTCCGTCACTATTGTACCGGGACGCTGAAAGAAAAACTTGAAACCGGCTTGATCGCGCCGTTCGAATATCTTGCCGCGATTGCCCGCGACCCGCTTGCCAAAGCTCTTTCGCTGCATGATCTCAGGCAGGAGTGGCAGAATATTTTCGAGCCGCTGGAGGGCGCTGTTGAGGCTGTCAGGCTGCTCAGGGAGCAGCATGCCATCTGGATCATGAGCGATACCGATCCGCTCCATTTTACCTTTCTGCTCAACCATTATCCGGTTTTGAAAGAGGCTGACCGGTACTGGCTCTCTTTTGAGCACGGGGGGATGAAGAGCAGTGTCGAAGCCTTTTCGCATCTGCTCGAACGTTCAGGTCGGAGGGGTGATGAGTTTACGCTGATCGACGACAAGGCCGAAAATTGTGCCGCAGCTTCAACAGCAGGTATCAGGAGCATACAGTTTCGGAACTGGGAGGATACGCTTCTGCTTCTTGAAACAGTTTGATGACCTGGCAAGCCTGTATCGGCGGGGTTAACCGCCGGATTGCAGAAACAAGGGCAACGGTTCAAGCGTCAAACAGTAGCGATTCATCGTGGTACGCCATGTGGTCGATTTGACGTTCAAGTCATGGCAAGCTTCATCGGAAAGGTACGGGTCGTGAGGCTTGAGGTTTCCGGCATGATTGGAAATTTATTATCAAGATGGAAGAAACAGTGCTCCCTGTCCGTTTGAGTTTATGGAGAGGTTCCTGCTCTATAAACGTCAACTTTACATTGAGTTTGATTGCTATACCTCCTGCCTCACAAGCGATGTGATTTCTTTTTTGCTGGAGGCTCGAAGCATGGAATTACGCCATTGACTATCGGAGGCCATTTTACTCATGGCGCCAAGAAGCCGGATATGACTGTTCGGATCTGAAAGTGGAGAGAGCATCAGGAATATTATCCGGGCGGTTTTGCTTGATTCCCGATCATAAATACCAATTTTGTTGACGCCGATGGCAACAACCGGTTTGTTCAGATTTTCGAGTCTGGCATGAGGAATCGCAATATCTTCCCCTACAAAGGTGCCGCCCTGCT
>JAAXUM010000352.1 GCA_013336025.1 Chlorobiaceae bacterium | reverse complement strand
CTTTCAGCTCCCGGAGAAAAGCAAGCGTTGTAACAGTAACCATATCGTGAAGAATAGTGATGAACAAAAGTAAAATTTTCAGGAAAGCACACTGCCATAGCAGTTAAAATAATTAGTATTATAAATTTTGTTCCACTTCAGGGTACTCATAACTGGTATGATATGAATAAAACAAAGGCGTTTTTTTTTGTTTTCGCACTTTTACTCCTGTTTGCGCTGTCAAACGCAATCGAGAGCACGCTGCTTTTTGCAGCTGAACTTCAGGCGATTTCAACCAAAGCGCTCATCCCCACACTTGAAAGCTCAGTTCAGCATCCTCCCCTCTGGCTGGTAGCCCCTTTTATACTGCTGCTTATCATGATCGCCACAGGGCCCCTGCTCTATCCCCGGTTCTGGGAACATCACTACCCGAAAATCGCTGTTGCTCTCGGATCAGCCGTTGCGCTTTACTACGGAATATTCATTGAAAAAGGGGGTGCCGTTCTGTTCCACACCCTTGAAGAGTATCTTGCTTTTATTGCCCTTGTTTCATCCCTGTTCGTAGTATCGGGAGGGATTCTGATCAGGATTCACCAGAAGGGAACGCCCCTTGTCAACGCGCTCCTGCTGCTTTTCGGCGCAGTGATTTCCAATCTGATCGGCACAACCGGAGCTTCAATGCTGCTCATACGCCCGTATATGCGCATCAACGAAGGGCGCCTTAAAGCCTTTCATATCGTTTTTTTCATCTTCATTGTCAGCAATATCGGTGGAGCCCTGACGCCGATAGGAGATCCTCCACTCTTTCTTGGTTTTTTGAAAGGAGTGCCATTTTTCTGGGTGTTGCCGAAACTATGGATTCAATGGATGATCACGCTTTTAGCTCTCATCCTGATTTTCATGGTACTCGATGCGCGAAACGGTTCCGGTGAAAGCAAAATCCCGGAAACAAAAGGCAGAATCAGCATTAAAGGCGCTAAAAACTTTTTCTTTCTCGCTCTTATCATTGCGGCAGTCTTTCTTGATCCCGCTGTCATCAATGGATTCCCAAGCCTTCAGAAGCTGTATCATCTGCCGCTGGGCATCAGGGAATTCATCATGTTCGCCGTGGCTTTTGTCGCCTATAAAACCGCCAATCACGAGGCACTCCGTGATAATCAGTTCAACTTCGAGCCTATCAAAGAGGTCGCATTTCTCTTTATCGGTATTTTTGCAACCATGATTCCCGCTCTGGATCTTATCGGAAACTATGCTGCAACGCATGCGGAAAGCCTGTCCGTCACAAAATTCTACTGGTTGACCGGCTCACTCTCCGGAGTGCTCGATAATGCCCCGACCTACCTTAATTTCTTTGCCGGCGCATTAGGCAAGTTCGGTCTTGCCATCAATTCACCTGCCGATATACGGCTGTTTGCGTCAGGCATTGACTCTCCTGTTCCTGGCGATGTGACTTCAGATATTTACCTGATGGCAATCTCGCTTGCCTCAGTCTTTTTCGGTGCACTCACCTATATCGGCAACGCTCCGAACTTCATGGTTAAAAACATAGCGGCCCAGTCAGATGTCGATGTACCGGATTTTCTGGAGTATATTTATAAATACTCGGTACCGATCCTGCTTCCGTTATTTATTGTTTTATGGTTGCTGTTTTTTCACTATTGAGGGCAATCCGTCAACACCTAACGATCAAGATCATGAAAAGCTTTGTTCAGGCCATCCAAAACGAACAACAGGGATTTGTCATCAAAAACTCCGTTTTTCTGCCATTTCATTGCGAAATACTCAGCATATGGATAGGAAAAGAGATGTCGCTGCTCTCATCTCCTGATCTCGTTACCGATCTTGCAGATACAGAGATTATCTGTATACGGGAGGGAGAAACCTACACCAATCTGGTATTCAGAAAATGGGGCGACCTTGCCAAAGAGCTGGGCAACCACAAAGGCCACATCATTCTGCGTGCCGCCGAAAAAGGTTCAGATATTTTCAAAATCGAAAACCTCCATTACATCCGTATCCGCTTTAACGACAGCAAGAGAGATATTTCGTTCGAAATTATCGACGATCCCTATAATCTGTAGCGCACAAAATATTTTTCGATACGCCAAACATCCCCGTTCACGGTTTTCGGAATTTTGGTTTGAAAAATGGTACTGCTCTGTCTGCAGGAAAAGACGATCGGACGTTGTGATCTTTTATTCAGAACTGCTGCATGGGGTTGCATTCCGACTTTCTACTGATTCTCACTCGCTCCGAGGCAAACTCGGCTCCGCAACGGATGACGGTGCCGTTATGCAGGAATATCGGAAGCATGAAACCAGATGATCGTTCGCCAAACCTGTTGCCTGATC
>JAAXUM010000351.1 GCA_013336025.1 Chlorobiaceae bacterium | reverse complement strand
ATAGACATTAAAAAATTTCAGCCCGGCGCTTTTTTTCAGCACATCGTTCTTTTTCGCCCAGCAGTCAAACAGGTGTTTTGAGTAGCCGTACATATTCAGGGGGCGAAGAGAATGGAGCTTTTCTTCATCATCACGGTACCCTGCCGTTCCGTCACCATACGTTGCTGCGCTTGATGCATAGATCAGACGGATCTCGTTTTTCAGGCAGTACCAGGCAAGATTTTTTGAAAAGGAGTAATTCCTGTCAAGCAGCAGATCGGCATCAGTTTCGGTGGTTGCGCTGATCGCTCCCATATGGATAATGGCTGTAACACCTCTGAACCTGTCACTTGCAAGATGGCTGGCAAAGGTATCGACAGGGAGAATGTCGGAAAAGGAGAGCCCGTTGAGATTCTGCCATTTTTTATCTGTTGTTGAACCGAGATCATCAACAATGAGAATGTTGTCCTCACCGGACCGGTTAAGCTCCCACAGCATGGCGCTGCCGATAAATCCTGCTCCGCCGGTAATGATGATCATGAAGAAAATGGCATTCGTTTCTTTTGAGACTGCACGGTGTTCAGACAATATAAAGCCACGCAGAGAAATACAAAAGGCCGTCTTTCTCTTAAGAGAGACGGCCTTTTGCAGGAACATGAAAGCGGTTTCAGGCAGATGCTTTAAGAAGGTCATCGTTAACCAGGAATTTGCGTCCCCAATAGAGCCAGAGGCGGACAGTTTCCACAGGTTTTCCGATAATATCCGATATTTCACGGTGCCTGAGCCCTGATATTTCGCTGAGAAGAACAGAGAGCTTGATGTCGGCAGCCCACATACGGAATGACGCAGCAAGCGAAGAGAGCGGCAGGCAGGATTTGCTGCTTATGCAGAACTCCGTTTCCTGTCCGTATCGATCAACATAGCAGTTTCTGAATGTTTTCAGAAGCTCTTCTTCAGGGGTGTCAATCCCTGCGTTGAGATAGGTCGTGCTGACGAGATCCCTCGATTCAGTTTCACTACCGGTCATCCAGTAAGCAAGACTGTATATATTGTCAAGAAGGTCAAGTGGTGTTTTTGTGATGTGTATCATATTTCCTCCGTAAATAGGATTAATTTTATCCTCTTTTTTAATGTATAAAAAAAAATGGCGATGTCCAGTTTTTTTTCATGAAATATGAAAAAAGATGTTTTTTTTATCTGAACTCATTCTGTCATCGCCTTGCAATAGGTTATCTTCCTTCCGGGCCGTTGTTCAGAATAATCAGTAACATCAATTCATGAAAAGAGATATACAGGAACTGCTCAATCCCGCATTGCGTGACCTCAAGGCCTATAAGGTAGAAGGCGGCCAGCAGGCAGGCATAAAACTCAATCAGAATGAAAGCCCTTTTGATCTTCCCTTGTGGCTGAAGGAAGAGGTGCTTGAAGCATTTGAAAAAGAGCCATGGAATCGCTATCCCGATATTCTGCCTTTCAGAGGAATGACCTCCTATGCTGCTTTTCTTGGAGTGCCGGCTGATGCCGTTATGATGAGCAATGGTTCGAACGAGATGCTTTACACCATATTTCTCGCCTGTCTCGGACCCGGAAAGAAAATCCTCATTCCTGATCCATCCTTCTCCCTCTACGAAAAGATTGCCCGCCTGCTTCATACAGAGGTGGTAGCTGTTCCCATGCTGCCGGGGCTTGCATTTGATGCCGATGCAATTATTCGCGCGGCAAGAGAGGAACGTGTTGATTTTATTGTTCTCTCGACGCCTAACAATCCAACAGGGATGTCTCTTTCGTCTGAAGATGTCTGTCGGATAACGGAGGAGGCCGATGCTCTTGTGCTTGTTGATGAGGCGTATATTGAATTTTCACGCCAGAAGAGCGTTGTGAGTGAAATTGCCCGCTTGAAAAATCTTATTGTGCTTCGAACCATGTCGAAGGCTCTTGCCCTTGCAGGCATGCGCATCGGGTTTGCCATCGCTGATCCGGCGTTGATGGCTGAAATAGCAAAGCCGAAAATTCCCTTTGCATCGAGCCGGCTTTCTGAAATTACCTTGCAGAGGGTGCTCGCCAATTACTATCTGGTAACGGACGCTGTATCCTATATCCTGCATGAACGTGAACGGCTTTCGACGGAACTGAAGGGGATCGGAGGAGTAGATCTTTATGAAAGCGATACCAATTTTCTTATTATCAGGGTGCGTAATGCCCATGAGTTGTTCAATGAGCTGAGTCGTCGGGACATTCTGGTCAGGGATGTATCCGGCTATCATCTCATGGAGAACTGTCTTCGATTCAATATCGGGCTCAGGGATGAAAACGATGCGCTGCTTCGGCAACTCAGGCTGCTGTGTGATGAG
>JAAXUM010000116.1 GCA_013336025.1 Chlorobiaceae bacterium | reverse complement strand
CTGAGTTCTGCATATGCCGGCAAATCCGGGCTTGCCGGTACGGTATCCGTTGGCGAACGGTATGGGGGAGGGATTGTTTTCTATATCCTGCAATCCGGAGACCCTGGTTACGAAGCAGGGCGTCAGCATGGGCTGATTGCCGCAGCTCAGGACCTGGGAAGGGGGATGGAGTGGAGCAATATGACAACGGCTGAGGTCAAGGGAACACAAACAGCCATTGGTGCCGGACGAACCAATACCGAGCTCATTATCAGACAGCCGGGACATGTCACCAGTGCCGCTAAAGTCTGTAATGATTACGTCTCCGGCGGATTCACCGACTGGTACTTGCCGAGCAAGGACGAGCTGAACAAGTTATGCACCAATCCAGCATTCAAGTGCAGTATAGAAGATGGCCACTGGAGTTCGTCGGAGGTCGGATCGGGTGATGTATGGGCGCAGATATATGATGGAAAACCGCATTTTCATATGAAATCGATCGGCATAAACGTTCGTCCTATTCGATCGTTTTAACCGGTTGTCCGACCTCCTGAACGAACGCCGGTACAGGGAGCATGATTTCCCCTGTACCGGCGTTATGTATTGAGATCATTTCAGGTTCGGGATGGTAATCCGGTAGAGGAACCGGTGCTTTTCAGAACCGTGGAACACGATTCTGCCGGAAAAAACGAACAGCACGCTTCAGGTATCAGAGAAACTCAACAATTTCAGCAAGCGGTTTTCGGTTTTTTTGTTGTATGACGGCATCTGCGGAAGCATAGCCCAAGGGCGTCATGGCAAAAACCTCCTCATGCTCAGGCAGGCCAAGAGCAGAGCGCAGAACAACCGGATTAAACGCAGCAATCCAGCAGGTTGCAACGCCTTCTGAAGCAGCAGCAAGAATCATGTGATCCATAGCGATAGTCAGATCCGTCTCAAGCGAGTTATAGCCGTCGAAGGATCTCACCCACGCCTGCTGACGCCGGCCGGTTACAACAAGGAGGTGCGGAGCGCTGCGAAGCCAATCTCGCGAGTAACTGGCACAGAGTTCCGAAAGCAGTTCCGGAGAGCTGACAACCTTGAATTTCCACGGTTGCAGGTTTTTGGCTGAAGGGGCAAGCCTCCCTGCCTCAAGAATTTTTTCAAGGATCTCCCGGGGAATTTTCCGATCACGTTCAAAGCCGCGAATACTGCATCGCTCTCTCACAAGGTCATGAAAATCCATAGCGCATTACTGTTCATGCATGTTCAATAAACCCGAAATCTTTCGATATGCTTTGAAACATCTTGTTTGTAGCCGTCTGCATGATCATCGACATGCCGGCATTGGTCATGGCGCGAATGATCTGTTCGGGGATAATGCGAAACGCCGGGTAGAGCACAAACTTCACATCGATTTTCAGATCGAAATGAACCCTTGTTCTGCCGGCCATAACCGGGTGAACATACATTTCAGCAAACGCCTTGCCTTCAAACAGATAATTTTTCGGATCATCAACGGGGTTCGTGAGCGGATGGTGCCTCCAGCTGATTTTTTTTCCGACCGTAAAGGCCCTGATCATCTCCTCACTCAGCTCATCAGGATTGTCGCACTGAAAATCCGGCGGCAGCTCAACAAGGATTTCATCGAACTGTTCAACATAAAAAATAACATCAAACGGGTTGTTCTGCGGATCGGTGACGCGAAAATGCCACTTGAAAACGTTTTCAAGGTCAACGCGTTCAACCTTGTAACAGAACGGGTTGAACCCGAGAATTTTCGCATGGTCGGAAAGATAGCCTACTGTCCGATCAAAATCATCGTGAAAAATCCATTCACCCCGGCTCTTTCCGGTAGCCTCCATCTCCATGAGCGATACTCCATTGCTTCAGCAGCTCTTCAGAGCGGCTGTTCATAAGTTGTTTCCGTATGAATATACAGACAATCAGGCAAAAAAGAGGGACTCTCATTTTCGCCCGATGCTGACCAAACCCTTCTTGATCATACCAGTTCAGCCTGCAGGCGCTCAGCCTGATCATGCATTTTCAGCGCCTCGATGATATCCCTGATGTCGCCCTGCATGATTTGCGGAAGAGCGTGACTGGTAAACCCGATCCGGTGATCGGTAACGCGTGACTGCGGGTAGTTGTACGTTCTTATTTTGGCGCTTCGGTCACCCGTCGTCACCATCGAGCGGCGCAGACCGGCCCGTTTTTCCTGCTGCTCTGCAAGCTGACGGTCATAGAGTTTTGCCCTGAGCATCTTCATTGCCCGCTCCTTGTTCTGCAACTGGGATCGCTCCTCCTGACAGGCAACAACAATACCGCTCGGCTGGTGAGTAATGCGAACCGCTGTTTCAACCTTGTTGACATTCTGGCCGCCCTTTCCACCGCTTCTGTAGGTATCGAACCGAAGGTCATCCTTGCGGATCTCAACATCAACCTCTTCTGCCTCGGGAAGTACCGCCACGCTTGCCGCAGAGGTATGGATACGGCCCTGCGTTTCCGTATCCGGAACACGCTGAACCCGGTGCACACCGCTCTCATATTTCATGGTACCGTAAACGTCATGACCACTGACGCCGAGCACAATCTCCCTGAACCCTCCGGGAACCGAGCTCTCATTAAAATCAAGAACCTCATACTTCCAGCCCTGCTGTTCAGCAAACCGCTGGTACATTCTCACCAGATCAGCGGCAAAGAGCGCAGCCTCCTCACCCCCGGTTCCAGCCCTGATTTCGATAATGACGTTGCGGGAATCCGCTTCATCTTTAGGAAGAAGAAGGAGCTTGAGCTGTTTTTCACGTTCATGGATGCTCTCCTGCAGGGAGTTGATCTCATCCTGAACCATCCCGCGCATCTCCTGATCCTTCTCAAGCTTCAGAAGAAGCCGTGACTCCTCAAGCTGTTTTTTAGCAAGAGCGTACTGATCATAAACCTCAACAATGGCACAAAGCTCCCTGTACTCCTTGTTCAGTTTTCTGAATCGGTTCTGATCCTCCGCTGCACGGGGATCAAGAAGCTGTTGTTCAAGATCCTCATGCTTTTCCTTTATGGCCTGCAGTTTATCAAACATGGTTCTGCAATGAATATGCTCCCGGGTCCTTACGGATTTACGATATCGTTAAAAAGAATGTACGCAAAGAGCGACAGAAGGAGCAGCATCCCGACCTGCTGGATACGAAGCTTGATTTCCAGAGGGATCTCCCTGCCGAGAACACCTTCAACAGCATTCAGAACAAACTGACCGCCGTCAAGAGCAGGCACCGGCAGCATATTGATCACGGCGAGAGAGATCGAAAGCACGGCAAGGAAATACACGAAGCTTACAATACCCTGTTCGGCGCTTCTGCTCGCTATTTTTGCGATTTTGACCGGTCCTCCGAGCGATTTGCGAAAATCCTCCTTTCCCGAAAAGATTTTTGCAAAACCGTCAACCGTCATGACGGTCATTTTCCAGGTCTGCCGGCTTCCACTTACCACAGAATCGAAAAATCCTAACCTGAGTCGTTCTGAAACAAGCGTCTGTTTAAGAGCGATCCCGATTTTCCCCGTCGATGACGGCACTACCCGCGAAACAACCGTTTTTTCTCTTAACCCGCCATCGGGAGAGGCCGCTGTTTTTCCGGCAACCGGTTCGTGTATCGTCCAGGTGATGTCAAGAGGTTTTCCTGCATGCCTGGAGATGATTGAAACAACTTCCGTCCAGTCACTGACCGCGACGCCATTGATTGCCGTGATCATTGCTCCTGCTTTAATTCCTGCAAGAGCTGCGGGCTGATTGGCAAGCACCTCGTCAATGACCGGAGGCATGATCGGACGGATTCCCAGCGCCTGTTCCTCATTGATTTTTGAAACGATGTTTGACGGCGCCGTAATGGAGATTCGTCCGGAATCCCGAAGGATGGTATAGTTGAGCGAGCTGGCGGTAAACAGTGACGGATCAAGAGCCTCTTCCCAGTTGGAGAGCGGCTTGCCGTTGACAGCCACAAACCGGTCGCCGGTTTTCATCCCCATCGAAGCAAACACCGATCCCTGCTCAATAAATGCCGGATTGTCAACCGTTGTTCTCGATTCGCCAAGGGCAAAGGTAACGGCAATAAATATCACGGCGGCAAGCACCATATTCATCATAACGCCGCCGGCAAGCACGATAAGTCGCTGCCAGACAGGTTTAGCCCGGAACTCCCACGGCGAAGGGGCCGATGCCGAATAGGAGGTATCCATGCTTTCATCAACCATGCCGGCAATCTTGACATAACCGCCAAGAGGAAATACCCCGATTCCATACTCGGTTTCACCAATCTTCTTTTTCCAGATACGGAGATCGAAAAAGTCAAATCCTATATAAAACTTGTCAACACGCATGCCGAAAAGCTTTGCCGTCAGAAAGTGACCAAGTTCGTGAGCGGTGACGAGCACGAAAATGGCAACAATAAAGAAAAAGGTCGTGTTCAGAAAATCCATGGATCCATTGTTCATTTCAGAAAAAAAACTTCCCGGGCCTTGGATTGAAGAGCCCGGGGTTTGGTCAGAGGCAGCAGATATATCCTGTTATGCTTGTTCGATGAGAAGTTTTGCCCTCTCACGTGCCCATTTGTCGGCCAGCAGGTACTCGTCAAGTTCTACCGGCGTATAGGCTTCATGCTCCTGCATGGTTTTGTCAACGATATCGGCAATATCGGTAAACCCGATCCGTTTGTCAAGAAACGCGGCAACAGCAATTTCATTGGCGGCATTGAGCACAGCCGGATAGGTTCTTCCGGCATCAAGTGATTCGTAGGCAAGCCGCAGACAGGGGAATTTACCGGGATCAGGCTCCTGGAAGGTCATGGAGCCGATTTTCGGCAGATCAAGCCGCTCAATGCCGCTCGGACAGCGTTCAGGATAGGCAATGGCGTAGGCAATGGGCGCTCTCATGTCAGGCATGCCGAGCTGGGCCATGACACAACCGTCTATATATTCCACCATCGAGTGAATGATGCTTTGAGGATGCACCACAACGCCTATTTTCCTTGCAGGCATGTCGAAAAGCCAGTGGGCCTCGATAACCTCAAGCCCCTTGTTCATCAGCGTTGCCGAATCGATGGTGATTTTTGCCCCCATCGACCACTTAGGATGTTTCAGAGCCTGCTCCGGAGTAACCAGACGCAGATCTTCAGCCGGCGTGTTCAGGAACGGGCCGCCCGATGCGGTCAGAATAAGACGCAGAACGTCCTCATGCCGGTGGCCGAGAAGCGACTGGTAAATAGCTGAATGCTCGCTGTCAACAGGAATGATGGCCACCTTGTGCTTCGCGGCAAGATCAGAAACAAGCCTGCCGGCTACGACCATGGTCTCCTTGTTGGCAAGAGCAATGTTTTTACCCGCCCTGATGGCACTGATGGTCGGAACAAGTCCGGCTGCTCCGACAATAGCGGAAACAACCATATCCGCACCATCTGCGGCTGCAACGGTTGCGGCGCCTTCAAGACCGTGGAAAATCTCTGGCCTGTCATTGCCGAGAAGAGATTCGAGTTCGGCTGCGGCGTCAGCATTCCTTACCGAAACAAGGCGAGGCTTAAACTCCCGGATCTGTTTTACAAGCATGCCGACATCGTGGCCTTCAGCAAGGCCGGTAATGGTGAACTGCTCAGGGTGCTGACGAACGACATCAAGAGTGCTGAGCCCGATCGAACCGGTACTGCCGAGGATAGAAAGTGATCTCATAACGTATGGTAAAAAAGGTTGCCGGGGTTTCATGTTGAACTACCGGCATGAATTTATGCTTTTTCGCAAAGGGTTACAAATTCCACCCGCTGCATCACCCCCTTTTGGGGATGAATTTCTTTTTGCAATAAACGAAAATAATGGTATAATAGTGGCCCTTCAACGGGTCTCTAGCTCAGCTGGTTAGAGCGGCTGGTTTACACCCAGTAGGTCGGGGGTTCGAATCCCTCGAGACCCACAGGCAAAAAAAGGCAGGATTTTCCTGCCTTTTCTGTTTTCTGCCCCTTCACCCCCTGGAATACTCAGCGAATGGTAAACCCCTTCACTGCAGGGTCAACAGACTGCTCCTCTATCACCACTTTCGTTACTCCTGCCCGGCCCGGTCCTGTTTTCGACCTTTTCACCAGTTCGTCAATCATGCCTGGCGACCCCTGAACCTCAATTTCAACGGAGCCGTCCATGAGGTTCCGCACCCATCCCGAAAGACCCAGCTCCACGGCGGCGGTATGGATAAACATCCGGTTATGTTCAGAGTGTCGGGTACAGGATGTTTA
>JAAXUM010000350.1 GCA_013336025.1 Chlorobiaceae bacterium | reverse complement strand
GACCGCCATTATCAGAAACCGTCACCTCGATCCCGGAATCTCTAAGATACATGGCAAGCAGGTCCCGGTTCAGGGCTGAATCATCGACAAGCAGTACTTTTCGCCCG
Organism: Chlorobiaceae bacterium; assembly: GCA_013336025.1. Lineage (GTDB taxonomy): Bacteria > Bacteroidota > Chlorobiia > Chlorobiales > Chlorobiaceae > Chlorobium. Next base: position 2,242 of record JAAXUM010000350.1, on the reverse strand, counting down.
GAATACGGAGATCCGGGATGTTTTCTTTCAGGAATGGTATCGAGTACAGAACGCAATGAGCTGATCAGTTCCGCCTGGTTACAGGGCTTGGCAATGAAAGCCTGCATTCCGGCATTCTCAGACTTGCTCCGGGCAGTCATGATCGACTCGGAACTATGCGCCACCACAGGTACTGAACAGGATTCCTGCCCGGCTTCGCCTCTCCGCAACCGTTCAACTGCCTCATATCCTCCCATCAACGGCATATTCAGGTCCATGATAACAAGATCGTACCGCTTCAGAGCCAGCATTTTCAGGGCTTCACGTCCGTCGCCAGCCTCATCGATCTCTACCAGCAGAGGGGCGAGATACTTTTTCAGAATGACGCGGTAAAGAGCAGAATCATCAACGATCAGTAATCGCTTTCCCTGAAAATCAGCCTGTCCGGCAGCAATTACCCGTTCGGTATAGAGATTAATATCCTTCTCGGAAATGACAGGAAACGAAAGCTGGAACTCCGAGTACTCGCCTTCAACCGATTTACAGATAATGCTCCCTCCAAACGCCGTCATGATCCGTTTGCAATACGACAGACCAAGGCCTGTACCGGCAGTCTTGCCGGTAGTGAAAAAACTGTCGAAAATGTGAGGAAGAGCCTCACTGGATATCCCCGGGCCTGTATCACGGAAATAAAGATAATTGAAGCGATCACCCGTTTCCAGACGAACCGTGATTTCACTTTGAGGGTATGTTTTGAAATAAAACAGCGCATTCTTCAGCAAATTGAAGAGCACGAAAACAAAGAGCGTTTCATTGATATGAAAAATAAAAGCGTCTTGAGTTTCAAGATGAACGCGTCTGCGGTCTTGCTCTGATTCATAGCCAAATTCGTCAAGTGCGTTGCGGGTAACCCTTGTTGCTGACAAATAGGTGAAACTTTCAGGTCCGATAGGCCTTTCACGAACCTCACTGAGAACCATGTCGATCACCTGAGCACCTCGTTTCACCGCCAGCTGACCACGCGACACCCGTTCATAAAGAGTCTCAAGTTTCTCTTTGCCGAGCGGCTTGTCGCTCTCTTCCGGATTAACCTGCGGCAACAGATTCTGGATGCTGTAAAGGCAATGACGAATCTGACCGAGAGGGTTTCGCATCTCATGAGCGATGCTGCCTGCCAGAGATTGCAGTACCGTATTTCTCTCCTGCGCCAGCTCACCCTTTTTGTTGGTGGAATTGACCAGTAAGCCAAGCAGGATAGCAATAGGGATTGAAACGAAATATTCAATAATTTCCGTGGTAACTATCAGGTGGGTTCCGGTATCAAGTACAAATCCGGCATAGGCAATGAAAATGCCTGAAATAAACAGGAAAGCCAAAAGGAAATAATTGGTAATAAAGATGATGAACACAAGCAGCATAACGGTTTCCGCCACCAGCCACAACCCGGAAAAATCGTTCATCAACATCAGAAACGTAAAAACAACCGGAAAAGTAAACGTCAGCCAGAGATACCAATAGAGCATAAACAGGGGCCTGAACCTCTCGGGGTAACGCCGGTGAAAAAGAATTGGAATAAATGAAATCGCAGAGGCAAAACGCAGGGCAAAAGACTCGTAAGGCTGAGGAAAAACGAACGTGCAGAGCAAGTAATACAGCGGATGACCCCATAATCCTATGTACCTGATGTAGTTGATCGTAAGCTCGTTACGATCATAATCATTCCGGAAATAATCCACTCCCCGTTTAAGAAGAGATGGTCTGGAGGCATAACTGGAGGGCATGGCAAGACAATATTAGCTGTTCAGCACACAGAAACTGTAATGATTATAAACATCCTCTTCAAGATCGAGGAGTTCTCCGGAACGGATATTCTGTCCTATAACAAGATCATGCTTATCGGCAAGAACGCCGATATCGTTATATCCATTTATGAAGGGCTCGCCCATTTTACGGATATTGTGAATAAACCCTTCAGCCTCAGGGATACCGGTACAGATCTCGACAAGATCTTTCGACACATAATCAAGCCAGATACATGAATCCTGATTCACGATCTTTCTGATCGAACTGAGTATAACATCAATGTTCTCCTCCAGAAAATACATCGAACCACCCTCCCAGATAAAAAAGGTCGGCAATCCGGAATCAAAATCCGACTTTTCCAGCAATACCTGATCGATCGACTGGATTTCGAGGTCTATATCGACATTATGGATCGAATTATTTTTACTGTAATCGAAAATCCTTTTCCGTTCATGCAGCA
>JAAXUM010000115.1 GCA_013336025.1 Chlorobiaceae bacterium | reverse complement strand
TTTGGAAGACCTTTGAGATAGGTTGAGTAATGACGGCGCATTTCAAGCGTTCCGTATTTCTCGCCCTTACAGGCAACCGAAAGTTCAAGATGATCGATGGCGGCATGAATTCTCAGGCTGAAACCGGGCATGGGCAAAACGGTTCCTGTCTGGAGAAGATGCTTTGCCTGGCCAAAAATAAACGGGTTGCCGATCGCTCCTCTGCCGATCATGATTCCGTCAGCGCCGGTATGGCGAAACATGGCAAGGGCATCCTCTGCCGACCAGATATCACCGTTAGCAATAATGGGTATTCGTGCATGGTTTTTTGCCTCGGCTATCCAGTTCCAGTCAGCACGACCCTTGTACATGTCGCTCCTGGTACGCCCATGTATGGCAAGTGCCTGGATTCCCGCATCCTCCAGCCGGCGAAGTACATCAATAATGTTGATCGAATCATGATCCCAGCCGATTCTTGTCTTTGCCGTTACCGGCAGACTCGAATGACGAACCACCGCTTCGGCTATTGCCGCCATTTTTTCCGGCTCCCGGAGAAGAGCCGCACCAGCACCTTTGCCTGCTACTTTTTTTGTAGGACAGCCGAAATTGATATCAATAAAATCCGGGGTATACTCCTCGGCAACCGCTGTTGCCTCAACCATCGACTCAACAGTACTGCCAAAAATCTGCACGGCAACAGGACGCTCTCCATTTTCAAGAACAAGCTTGCGAAGCGACTTTTCAGCACCTCTGCGCAATGCTTCAGCACTGACGAATTCCGTATAGACGATATCAGCGCCGAACCGCTTGCAAAGCTGCCGGAACGCCCTGTCAGTCACATCCTCCATCGGAGCCAGAATAACAGGACGATCAATATCAATTGGCCCGATTCTCATTTTCCGCCGCTGATAATTTCAACTTTTCCGGTCATAAACTCCTTCACCTGCATATAAATCTGCTGGAAGAGCGCATGATCTTCACGCAGCGCTTTTTTAACCGACTCTCTTCCCTGCCCGAGCTTTTCCTGGCCGAAGCTGAACCATGAACCGGACTTTTTCACGACGGCAAACTCGACGGCAAGATCAATCAACTCGCCCATAGATGAAATACCCTCACCATAAAGAATATCAAATTCAGCAGTTTTAAAGGGAGGTGCGACCTTGTTTTTGACAACCTTCACCTTGGTACGACTGCCGACGATTTCATCCCCGTCCTTTATCTGTGCAAGTTTACGGATGTCAAGGCGAACCGATGCATAAAACTTCAGCGCCTTGCCTCCCGTTGTCGTTTCAGGACTGCCATACATCACCCCTATCTTGTCGCGAAGCTGATTGATGAAAATACAGACGGTACTTGATTTTGAAATCGCTCCGGTAAGTTTTCTGAGCGCCTGACTCATAAGCCTTGCCTGAAGTCCCATGACGCTATCGCCCATTTCACCTTCGAGTTCAGCCTGTGGAACAAGCGCTGCAACAGAATCAACAACAACAACATCCACGGCACCGCTTCTGACCAGTGTTTCAACAATAGTCAGAGCCTGTTCACCAGACTCGGGCTGGCTTATCAGAAGGGCATTGATATCAACACCCAGCTTTCTTGCATAGGTTGGATCAAAGGCATGCTCAGCATCAACAATCGCAGCAATTCCTCCCTCTTTCTGTGCTTCTGCAATCACATGCAGCGCGAGAGTTGTTTTACCGGAGGATTCAGGTCCATAAATTTCCGTCACCCTTCCTCTCGGCAACCCTCCAACTCCAAGCGCAAAATCGAGTGTCATTGACCCGGTTGATATCGCCTGTACATGCATACCGGCAGAATCATCGCCAAGCCTCATGATGGCACCCTTGCCAAACTGTTTTTCAATGGCATCAACAGCAAGATTCAACTGTTTGAGTTTTGCCGGATCAACCGCATCGGAGTTCTGCTCTTTCTTTATATTGTCCATATCATCATGACTGTAAATTGAGTGAAATTAAGATCTTTCAGAGTACCGCACTCCGCAGTGTTTCATCAAGAGAACGGTAATGCATACCAAGCTCATGAACTGAACGGCTGTTATTAAAAGAAAGTTGCATGCCCGACAGACGAATACTGTCGATGCTGATAACCGAAGGCCTGTTCAGAAAATACGAAAATGCCTCACCGGCAAGCCCGGTTGCATACCCGAGAACTCCGGAAAGAGCATACACCCGTTTCATGCTGTTTCCGGGAATCCTGCCGAGCGCATCAAACAGCTCCCTGAATGAAAGGTTATGCCCGACAGCAATATATCGCGCTCCGCGCTCGCCCTTCTGCCAGGCAAGAAGAAGCGCATCGGCTGTATCACGAACATCAACAAATCCTGTAGAGCCGGAAGGACAGAACGGCAGTTGTCCGCGATAGATCATCCGCAACACATCGTTTGAGGAACTCAATGAAGCACTGTTGGCGGAATCGGTTCCAATCACTACACCGGGATTCACCATAACGACATCAAGACCTTCGGCAAGACCACGCAAGGCCTCAAGCTCTGCAAGGTGCTTTGCCTCCATATAGCCGTTACGATGAGGGACCTCGTTGAAAGATGTTGACTCGACAACCCTGCCGCCTTCCTCTGCAACGCCAAGTGCAGCAATGGAACTGGTCATGACAAGGCGACGAACCCTGCCGGCAAGACAGGCATTAACGACATTTCGGGTACCGATAACATTGACGTCATAAAGAAGGTTCCGAAAATGGCGTGAGTAGGAAATCAGACCGGCACAATGAAAAACCGTATCAACTCCGCAAAACGCCTCAAAAAGCGCCAAAGGCTCATCAATGTCAGCCCTGACAATCTCAACGGGCAAGTCGGCAAGAAAGGTGCAATCGGATGTTTTTCTGGCAACAACCCTGCAACGATACTCGTCAGAAAATCTATCGAGCAGTGCCGCAACAACCTGAGAACCAATGTAGCCTGTTGCGCCGGTTATAAGTAGTAATCTCTCCTGCATAAGGAAACAGACATTAGCCCTCTTCGCTCTTTTACGAACAAGCCTTTCTGGCAAGCCGCAGAAAACAGGATATCGCGTGACATTGGCAACACTTGATGCCACACCTTGAAAACATCACGGAACTCCCTGTTTACAAAAATAAGAATTAAAACTACATTGCATGAAAAACAACCAATCTCATGCGAAAATTTTTGCCGTAATGCCAAAAGAAAGTTCATCACAAAAGTATCCTCTGACTGCTGCCGTCATTCGTGATACGACGCTTCCGAACGGCTTGCGCATCATCACCGATTATGTTCCCTGGGTTCAAAGTGTTACCCTTGGCGTTCACATCAATGCCGGCTCAAGAGATGACCCGAAAAAACAGAGCGGACTTGCCCATTTTATTGAACACGCTGTTTTTAAAGGCACAAAAACACGTAACTATCTCGATATCGCATGCAGCATAGAGAAAAATGGCGGCTATCTTGATGCCTATACAACAAAAGAGCAAACCTGTATCTATCTTCGCTGCCTGAACCGGTTTGTTGAACCATCACTTGACCTTCTTGCCGATCTTGTCTGTAACCCGGTCTTTCCTGCCGAAGAGATTGAAAAAGAAAAAGAGGTCGTTCTTGAAGAGATCAGCAGCATCGACGATACTCCGGAAGAACTCGTTTTTGAAGAATTTGATCATCTTCTTTTTAAAAAGCATCCTCTTGGCCGCCCGATTCTTGGTACGAAAAAAAGTGTCAGCAGCTTTTCGGAACATGATCTTGAACAGTTCATGCGGCAACACTACTGCCCTGAAAACATGCTTCTGACAGCAACCGGCAATATCGATCACGAGAAACTCATCGAGTTTGCAGAGCGCTTCTTTACCCCTCTGAATGTCCGAAACACCGGGAGATCGACCCGAAAACCTTTTCAAACAGAGCACTATCAGCAGTTCAGCCGCATCACGAAAAAAAAAATCTTTCAGGCCCAGATTATTGTCGGCACGCTTCTGCCTCGCAGAGATCCGCTCTTTTACCCCCTGATGGTGCTCAACACCATGCTTGGCGGAGGCATGAGTTCGCTTTTGAACCTTGAACTGCGCGAAAAATCAGGCATTGCCTACAGCTCGTACTCATCCGTCAGCTTTTTTGATGACGTCACCGTGCTGAACATCTATACCGGGGCAGACAGCAATAAAGTGAACCGAGCGCTTGAGATCATCGCAGGCATCCTCGAAAGCCCACAGCTTCACTCCCCTGCTGAAGAAGATCTTCTGGCAGCCAAATCACGACTGCTTGGATCCTTTATCATGGGAACTGAAAAAATGACACGCAGGATGTCCCATGCGGCAACAGACCTCGCCTATTTTGGCAGATACGTTCCGCTTGAAGAGAAAATAGCATCCATAGAGGCTGTTACTGCGCAACATATTAACGAAGCTGCTCAGTTCATGCTCAAAGAGGTACCGATATCGACCCTTGTCTATAAGCCGGCAAGACAATCCTGACAAAGAGCGGTACTTTTAAAAAACTTGATTAATGTGTATCTTAATAGCTTTTATTTTTCATCATTACTAATCAACCCAGACCGCCTTGCAAAAGAATATTACGAAAGTCAGCGATACCGAGCAGGAGCTTGAAATCATTCTCACTGCTGAAGAGTATGGAACAGAATACAATCAGGAACTCGATGAAGCAAAAAGAACGGTACAGGTCAAAGGCTTCAGAAAAGGACACGTCCCGGCAGGTTTGATCAAAAAACTCGCCGGTCCGGCTATTGAGGCATCTGTTGCCGAAAAAATGGCCTCAAAATATTTCGGAACAATTGTTGACGAAGAAAAAATCAAGCCCGCCAGCCGCGCGCAGATTGAGAGCTTCAGTTACGAGGGCGATGAGCTCAAAATCAGACTCTCCTATGAAATGCACCCTGTTTTCGAGCTGAACAGCTACAGTGACTACACCTTCACCAAAGCACTGTACACCATAACCGACGCAGAAGTTCAAAAAGAGATCAATCTGATTCTTAAAGGTCACGGATCACTTGCAACCGTCGATGAAGCTGCACTTGCAACCGATACCGTTATCGGTGATGTAGAAAAGCTTGATGCCGCCGGAGAGCCGGAAGAGGGTGGCAAAACTGAAAACCACCATTTCAATCTCGAGTATCTTCCTGAAGACAATCCTTTCCGTATCTCTCTTGAAGGAGCAAAAGCAGGAGAAACCGTCAACGTCGCAACAACCCAGAAAGACCCGAACACACCTGTTGTCAGCTACCGTATCACGGTCAAAGAGGTAAAACGTCTTGAACTTCCCGAGCTGACCGATGATCTCGTCAAGGAGATTACCCATCAGCGCTTTGAAACCGTTACAGACTTCACCACCGATGTCAGGATACAGCTTGAAGAGCATTTCAGCATGAAATCCGATGAAGAACTGCTTGAATCCATCTCATCAAAGCTTATCGAGGAAAACCCGGTTTCAACACCGAAATCCATGGTAGCATCCTTTGCAAACATGCTTGTGGAAAATGCCAAGCGCCAGTTTGGCGGAAAATTCCCGAAAGGCTTTGACGAAAGTCAGTTCACGCAATCCATGTTACCCAATGCGGAAAAACATGCCCGCTGGTTACTGATCAGCCAGAAAATAGCCGAGCTGAACAACGTTGAAGTTACTGATGAGGATATTAAAGCCTATGCAGAAAAAGAGGCGGAAAAATCCTCCCCTGAACAGATAGAAGAGATTATGAACACCTACCAGTCAACGGAGTTCAAAGACTATATCGCTGATACTATTATCAAGGACAAAATCTACGACATCATCAAGTCGCAGGTTACCATTACGGAAGAACCAACTCCTGTTCCTCCGCACAAGTCCTGATCCGCTGCAAAGAGAACAAAAAAAACACCGCAGGAGAACAAGAAAATCCTGCGGTGTTTTTTTATATCCTGTAAAGCTCGCAAGCTGTCGGCAAGGGCATCCGGCCCTCTTCAATCAAGTGTGATGGTCATTGAAAGATCAAGCGCTTTAACGCTATGCGTCAGTTCACCAATGGATATATAATCAACTCCTGTTTCAGCAATCTGCGCCACATTGTGCAACCCTACATTTCCTGAGGCCTCAAGGATAACCATGGGATAATTTTCCTTCGAAAAAGCTACCGCCTCGCGCAGAAGATCAATTCCAAAGTTGTCAAGAAGCACAATATCCGGCTTGCAGGAGAGTGCTTCACGAAGCTCATCAAACGAACGGACTTCAGTTTCAATTTTGACGGCAAGCTGATGCTTCCGGCAATATTGCTTCGCCTTTCGGAGAGCATTGGCAACCCCTCCGGATGCG
>JAAXUM010000114.1 GCA_013336025.1 Chlorobiaceae bacterium | reverse complement strand
GGCTATTACGGCTCATTCGAAAACTGCGGTGATACCCCCGATATCACAGAAAGCGGAGCCGAAGGGAGTGATTTTCTTGCGAAGATCTGCATCGACTGGGAAAAAGAGGCCGATCCGGCAAAGATGCCGGGGGTTCGCGTTGTCCTGTTAAGAACAGGCATCGTGCTGACAACGCAGGGCGGCATGTTGCAGAAAATGATGACGCCGTTCAACTATTTTCTTGGAGGACCCATTGGTTCCGGCAACCAGTGTATCTCCTGGATTCATATCGACGATGAGATTCACGCAATACGGGAACTGCTTCTTAACCCCGCCTACCATGGCCCAGTCAATCTCGTCGGACCAAAACCGGTTTCCATGAAAGAGTTTGCCGGAGAGCTCGGCTCGGTGATGCAGAGGCCCTCGCTCTTTCCTGTACCGAAACTCGCCGTGCAACTGCTGCTGGGAGAGGGAGCGGAGTATGCGGTAAAGGGGCAGCGTGTCGTTCCTGCAGAGCTTTTGAAAAACGGATTCACCTTCTCAACGCCGAAGCTTTTCGATGCCCTGACGGACCTTGTTTCCGGTAAAAAATAAACGAGCCGGTCTGCCCGGGAAACCCGGGGCACAAATGAACAGCGTGATATACGGATGCCGATTTTTATAACCATGAAAAAGGAGACAGAGTAATGGGAACCAGAGGACGTGAAATTGTAGGGGAAAATCTGCCAAGGATTCTTGAACTGCTCAACAAGGCGTTTGCCGATGAGTGGCTGGCCTATTACCAGTACTGGATAGGCGCAAAGGTTGTACAGGGGCCGATGAAAGATGCCGTCATTGCCGAGCTCCTTCAGCATGCTGCCGATGAGTTGCGACATGCCGACATGGTGACGGCAAGAATTATTCAGCTTGGAGGAACGCCGGTCACCAGTCCGGCTGAATGGCTGAAATGGTCGAACTGCGGGTACGACGCCCCCGATGATCCCTTCGTGCAGAAAATTCTTCAGCAGAATATTTCAGGCGAGCAGTGTGCCATCAATGTCTATAACAGCATCATCCAGGAGATCGGGATGAAAGATCCCGTGACCTACAACCTTGCTGTCCAGATACTTCAGGACGAAGTCGAGCATGAAGAAGACCTTCAGGCCCTGCTGGAAGATCTCGGGGTATTCCTCAAAAAGTGACGGAAAAACCGGAAGAAAAGGAAAACTGAAAAAGCCAGGCTGTTTAATCGTAAAACAGCCTGGCTTTTTTTTAAAACGAGGGGAGGAGTCAATTAATAGCGATCTCTTCTTGCCGGTCTCTCTTCACGCGGCCTTGCTTCATTGACTTTTATAGTACGGCCTTTCAAATCTTTGTCATTCATTGATTCGATAGCTTCACGAGCTTCGTCATCATGAGGCATGTCAACAAAACCGAACCCTTTGGAACGGCCTGAAAACTTGTCGGTGATGATGTTTGCGCTGTCAACCTGTCCGAACTGCGAGAATGCATCGCGAAGATCATCTTCAGTGACTTGATAAGGTAAATTACCAATGTAAATATTCATTGTTAGTCTCAGTAAACATGTGCATTGATAGAATAGAGACGCAAGCAAATAACCAAAGCACAAATTATTTGAATCGCGATCAGCCAACCACTGGCTAAATTAGCTTCAATTTACCCTAATTAGTACGGGATTTCAAAAATAAAAATTTTTGCACGACAAATAAATTTATTCGATAACCGCCACAGGGGCTCTTTGGCGGCTCCTCGTCCTGTCGCCCTTACCCGTCTCCGCCCGAGATGCCGGCAGCTGCGCGCTCAGGCGGGAAAAACATTTTTTTCCTACATCCCTGTAATAAAGTATGCTTATTTGTTTGTTTTAGTTAAAAACTTAACTACATTATCGTAGTTAGCATTAATTATTAAGGCTTTTCTAAACATAAAACAATTGCATGATGAAAAAAATCTCTGGTTCATTGCTGTTTCTCCTGGCAGTAATGATGTTCAGCGGAACAGTACATGCTGCTGACGAGGTGGTAACCGATACCGGGACAACCTCATGGATGCTGACTTCGACAGCGCTTGTACTGCTTATGGTTCCTGGTCTCGCCATGTTCTATGGTGGTCTTGTCCGCACAAAAAACGTTATAGGAACCATGATGCACAGCTTTGCGGCAATGGTTATTATCGGGGTGCTCTGGCCTCTGGTAGGTTACTCGCTCAGTTTCGGCCCCGGCATTCTCGGTGGACTGGCAGGGTGGGACAATAAATACTTCATGCTGCAGGGTATTGATGAGTCGATCATGTCGACGCAGATTCCTGAATATGTCTTTGCGATGTTTCAGGGCAAATTTGCCATTATCACCCCCGCACTCATTGCCGGAGCCTTTGCCGAACGGGTAAACTTCAAAGGGTATGCGCTTTTTATTGCACTCTGGAGCATTTTTGTCTACAGCCCCATCTGTCACTGGGTATGGGCTGGCGACGGTTTTCTTTTCAACCTTGGCGCAAAAGGCGCGATTGATTTTGCCGGCGGAACGGTTGTTCACATCTCTTCAGGCGTTACAGCGCTTGTTGCAGCGCTCTACCTTGGAAAAAGGCGTGGTTATCCGAAAAACGTCATGCACCCGAACAACCTCGTCATGACCCTTACCGGAGCAGGACTTTTGTGGGTGGGCTGGTTTGGTTTCAACGCAGGAAGTGCAATTGCCAGTAACCTTGACACAGCAAGAGCCCTGACTGTCACGCAGGTTGCAGCCGCAGCAGGTGCATTTACATGGATGATTATTGAAATGGTTCAGCATGGCAAGGCAACCAGTCTTGGTGTTGCATCAGGAATTCTTGCAGGACTTGTTGCCATTACCCCTGCAGCAGGTGTGGTTCAGCCGGCAGGAGCCTTTGCGCTCGGAGCACTTGCGGCAGTTTTCTGCTATACCGCTATTGTGCTTAAAAACAAGATTGGTTATGATGACAGTCTCGACGCTTTCGGTATACACGGTGTAGGCGGTATAGTCGGCGCTCTTGCCCTGACCTTTTTTATCCGTCCGGCATGGATGCTTGACGCAGCGGAAAAAGCAGGCGGAAGCTGGACCGTATGGCAGCAGTTCGGCGTACAGGCAACAGCGGTGGGCGTAACGATTGCCTTTGCAGCAGTGGTCTCGCTCGTGCTTCTGTTCATCGTCGAAAAAACGGTTGGCCTGCGTATCTCTGAAGACGAAGAAATGTCGGGTCTTGATCACAGCATGCACGGCGAGCATGGATATGGCCTTATCAACCTTAACTAATTCGTTGCAATGAAACTGATTACAGCAATTATCCCGCCAGACCGGCTTGACCATGTACGGGAGGCACTGATTCAGGCCGATATCACGAGGATTACCGTGAGCAGGGTAACCGGCCATGGCCGCCAGGAGGATATCGAGTTCTATCGTGGCCAGAAAATAGCTCCGAACCTGATTCCTAAAATCAGACTCGATATCGCCGTCAATGATGAGTTTGTGACGGTAACGGTTGACACCATTATCGAAACGGCCCGTCACGGTCAGGGTGAAATAGGTGACGGAAAAATATTCATTACTCCGCTTGAAGAGTGCATAAGGATAAGAACAAGGGAGCGGGGCGGTAAAGCAATCTGAAAAAGAGTGCTTGATTTCACAAAAAAAGGCAGGGACGTTCTCCCTGCCTTTTTTTATGCCCATTGCGAGTTTATCGTTATTATCCGATAATGAAGCTCTTTTTTTTTCGTTACGCCCTGGCCCCGGGTGACTTTTCATTACTTCAGGCCATCGCCCCCCTCACTCATTCAAATAAAGGAGGCTCAATATGTTTCCCATGCGTTCGTTTCTTGAGCTGAAATGCGCCGCCCGTGCTGTTGGAACCGGCTGGCTGCCGCCTATGCCGGATATGAGAGATTATCATGCAGAAACTCCTGAAATCACGGAAATCGCATCAAAACTCGGTATTCCTGAAAGTTCAAAAGCACTCAAAGCCGCAATGCCGGCACAGGTCGATCTGCGTCAGTGGTGCTCTCCGGTCGAAAACCAGGGGCTTCTCGGCTCCTGCACCGCCCAGGCCGCCGTCGGCGTCATCGAATACTTTCAGCAGCGGGCATACGGAAAGCATACCGACGCTTCGGCGCTCTATGTATACAAGGCAACACGCAATCTCATGGGCGTAACTGGCGATACCGGAGCGTGGCTTCGCAATACCGTCGGAGCACTTGCCCTGTGCGGCGTTCCTCCTGAAAAATACTGGAAATACACCGATCAGGATCCGGACTTTGATAATGAACCCGGAGGATTCATCTACGCTGTGGCCGACAATTTCGAAGCACTCAAATACTTCTGTCACGATCCGATCGGATCAAAAAAAGCAACGATCTTCATTCTTGAAAGCGTTAAAAAATACCTTGCAGCAGGCATACCCTCCATGTGCGGATTTTACGGATTCAATTCGTTTGAGCAATCCGATATCAAGGGAGGCATTCCCTTTCCCTGCCCCGATGAGCATGCATCCTGGGGGCACGCCATTATGGTTGTCGGCTATGACGATGAGAAAAAAGTAGTGAACACTAACTGCGCAAAAGCAACAACAGGCGCCTTGCTCATCCGGAACTCATGGGGAACCGGCTGGGGCGAGGAGGGGTACGGATGGCTTCCCTACGACTATGTCCTCAAAGGCCTTGCGCTTGATTTCTGGTCGATCATCAATATGGAGTGGGTTGACACCCTGCAGTTCGGCTATTAGGGCATGGGTAGAGGAGCGCTGCTCACAGACATCTCTTTCCAGCCGGGATAGTTAAGGTTGAGCCATCTCTCCGCATTGGTATCTCCAAGACGGGCGGCCTCCCGGAAGTCCTGCAGTTGACCGAAGGTATCGCCGGTTTTCTTTTTTGCAATACCCCGGTGAAAAAAGGCGGCGGACATTCTTTTGTCGAGCGTGATGGTCTGGGTGAAATCCGGAATGGCGCCATAATAATCTCCGGCCATGTTTTTAGCCACGCCGCGATTAAAATAGCCTACCGACTGAAAATAGGGTTCGCCAAAAGAGATGACCATTGAATAATCGTTTATGGCCAGATCATATCTTTTCATCTGCTGCCATGCGGCTGCGCGCATCTGATAGGCCATGGCAAACGCAGGATTTTTCTCGATAGCCGAAGAGTAATGCTTGACGGCATTCTTGAGATCGCCTCTGAGATGGCTTTCATATCCCATGTTGAAAGCGGCATTCGACCCGTCGGCAAATGCTGTTGCGACAAGGAATAACAGGATAATCTGAATGCATGCGGAAAGAGTGAATAACCTTTTCATTGCTGACCGGTCGATAGTATGATAGTGTAATGCTCTGATGTTATTGTACAGTTCATGAGCACGATAAACTAATTCATTTGGCGCTTATGAAGTTCATTTATTTTCCTTTCCAATGCTCCGTTCTGAAAAAGCGGAAACACTGTGGAGGATTATACGAATAATGCGGTGTTTTTTTCTATCTTGAAAAAGATAATGGCACCTCTCTTTATTGTCCCGGGAGTCCCGACCTGTCGGGGCCGCGCAGCAGGAGAACTTCGGAACAAATAAACAGAGCTGCCCGTAATGATAAAAACTCCACGCATCGGGAATGTTCAGGATCAGCCTCCAGGACTTTGAAGGGCCGCTTGATTTGCTGCTTTTTTTTATCAGGCGCGACGAACTTGATATTTACAATATTCCCATATCCAGAATCACCTCCGATTTTATCGGCTACATTGCCGGTATGCAGGTCATGAACCTTGAGATTGCCGCTGAGTTCATCTATATGGCCTCCATGCTCATGAGCATCAAGGCGAAAATGCTGCTTCCCCGGCCATCAATGGAAGATAACGGGGAGGAGGAGTATGATCCGCGAGCCGAACTTGTCCAGAGGCTTCTGGAGTACAAGCGGATCAAGGAGGCCGCTCTGAAAATGCAGGAACTCGAGATGGAGCGGGCTGCTCTCCATGCCAGGGTTTTTTTTCAGGAGATCACTCCGGAAGTTATTGACGAACTTGATGAGGAACATCATCGCCCGACACTCTACCAGCTCATGGTGGCCTACAGATCGGTCATGACAAAAAGCCCCGCCGAGCTCACCCGCAGTGTCGTTGAAGCCCCGGTCTCCGTTGAGGAGCAGAGCGCGCTGATTTTCTCAAGGCTTCGGGAGCGAGTGCAGGTATCCTTCCGCTCCCTGTTTTCAGAAGTACCGGAGCATATTGTTCTTGTTGTCACCTTTCTTGCCGTGCTCGAACTCTGTAAAAACAGAAAAATCGCCGTCCTTGTCAAAGACGGCTACGATGA
>JAAXUM010000113.1 GCA_013336025.1 Chlorobiaceae bacterium | reverse complement strand
AATCGTTGAAAGTGGTCATGATTTGACGACGATGCTTGATAATGAGATATTTAAACAGGAAATTTTAAGACCGGCCATTGCAGATGTCTGGCTTGATCTGCAAGATCCTATTCGCATTAAGAAAAAGCAGCCTCAAGCATGGATAAGATTTTTCTGCAATGATATAAAAGGCAAAATCGCCCTCAACCGCAAGAACATCACCTGCTATACCAGGGTTAACGCGCAGATGCTGATGTTGACCGATACATCAACAGCTGTTATCCCCAAGCCTTTACCAAATTTCAAGACTCTTCATGATAATGAAATCACTCCCCGTTCGGATATCAATTTATATGCATATACCTCTTTTGATGTCATCAATGAACAGTTGAATCGTCTGTTGAGAGGAAAAACATTTACGTCGAGAGGATATTCCGTTTCTATCAGAGAGTTAAAAGCCTATCCTTCGACAAAAGGATTATCTGTGCAGATTATTACCGATAAAGATATAAAAGGGCATTTAATTGCCAGCGGCCACTTGTTCTATGACGTTCCAAACCAGAGGCTTCTGGTACAGAATTTTGATTTTTCACTCGATACGAAAAACGATTTTATCGATACGGGTGAGGATATATTGCACAACGTTATCAGGGACTCTGTTGCATCAAAACTTACGTTCGATCTTGATCATCTGATCAGCAGTGTGCCAAGAATTATCAACCGGGCTCTTGCCAAAGGAAAACCTGGAAAAGTAATTGACCTGACCGTTGATAATTTTTCTATAAATAAATGTGCAATTATTATAGATAGAAAGAATATAAATTTTAAAATAAATGCCGGTCTTGATGCTGTTTTAATCATTGAAAATATAAAATCAGGCAAAGCTATCCGAATAAGAGACCGGCGTAAGCGTCCTGTCTTTGAAGATGATCTATAGCATCTTTACATAATTTATATTATAAAACAGCTTTTTTATATAAATATCAACCGACGAATGCAATAATAAACTGTTGCATTTTTCGTTTTACAGAAAACCGAACCTGTATTGCTCGAAATATTCTCTTTCAATGCATTCTTTCATGCAAAGAGAGGGTATTTCTATCATACTCCTCCGTCATCCGTGGCCTCAAATTGATCACGAAGATTATTGAGCCGATGTTCATGAGTTGATCTTTGTTGCAATTTCTTTCAGGCAAAAAAAAAGCCAGACAAAACGAGTGCTTTGTCTGGCCTGGGAGCAAGAATTGCTTAAAACTTAATAGCGGTCCCGTCTCTCTGATCTTTCTTCGCGAGGTTTGGCTTCGTTCACCTTGATGGTGCGACCTTTCAAATCCTGATCATTCATTGATTCAATAGCTTCGCGAGCTTCGCTGTCATTAGACATTTCAATGAAACCGAATCCTTTGGAACGGCCTGAAAACTTGTCATTGATGATGTTAGCGCTATCGACCTGCCCGAACTGGGAAAAGGCATCACGGAGATCGTCTTCAGAAACCGTGTAAGCCAGGTTGCCAATGTAAATATTCATTATTAATTCTCATAGTAACATGTGCATTGAAAAAAAGAGACACCGACAAGTAACCAAAGCACAAATTACCTGAATAGCGATCAGTCAACCATTGACTGATTTCTATGCAAAGTATAACGTAATTGCCGATGATTGTCAAACTTATAATGCGATCGAACAATAATAGTTGTAATCAGACATTGCCGGGATACTGTTCCTGTCTGTTCTGAACAGGGAATCTCTTTGTATTTAAATACTATACGGCAAATATCGCTTTCTTTTGTTTCGCTACCCTTTCGGACGAGAACTTGTGAAACCGGATTCATCTTTGCAGGCTAAGGGGCTTCAAAGGCAAACCCTTCACCCACCTTTTCAATACAGGAGAGAGGACTTCGTTGAAACCGGCTCGATTTGATCCGGTGTTTTTTATCAGCGAGTCCACTGCTTACGTTTTTTCTGCCGGTCTGAAAATTAATGCTTGTTTCGACCTCCCTTCCGGATCCTCTGTGCAGCTCATAACGGTCATAACCGATCAATTTAAAGCAATTGTCGCGATAGCGGAAGGTGAAGGTGATGTTCGACGAATACCATGATCCCATGCTCGCCCACGATTCAAGGGTGATTTTCATAACTCCTCTTTTCAGGGTAAGCTTTGAAAACGGATCGCTCATGACTGGCGAGTCATGCAGAGGAATGAGGGTATGGTTCTGCATAACAAGGGTAAATCCGGATTCGGCAGGTGAACCTAATGCGGCAGCAAGTATTCTTGGTTTTGTGTCAAACGAATCGAACTCCGCAGTAGCGGTTTTTTTCAGAAGATCAGGCTCTTGGAGCTTCCGCAGCAGCACCACAAGATCCATAATACCGTCGCCATTCAGATCATCACGCAGCTCTTTTTCAAGTTTCCACCCTTCAGGCACAAAACCGATTGATGATGCGGCTCTTTGCGGCAGTTCGGGATATATCGCTGTTTCATTATTGCTGCTGTCAATCACTGCCGCTGATATCGGGCATGACATAAAAAACATGCAGGAGAGAAGCAGAAAAGAGATTTTCATGCGATTGAGCATTCCGTCCATAAAGGTACCTGTCATTGAGATAATGTTGACCTGATACAGAAAGCGTTATCGAGGGTTACGGGTATACATGCAATCTGCAATGTACAGAGAGATTTTCTGTTGAGGGAAACCACTCTTGACACCTTATCGCGGCGCTTTCAATTGATAAGTCATAAAATAATCTATATTCCTTCGCTTCTCATTCAGGTTTTTCGCTTGATACACTTTTCTTTACAAAAACCGGTGAGAATTAAACGACAAAACAGAATTGGTCCCGTCATATCGAGACTCATGACATAAAATCAGATGTGCCCATAAATGGATTATTCGAAAAAATCTCTTGAATTGCATCGTCAAACACGCGGCAAAATTGAAATCAAGTCAAAAGTAAGCCTGAAAACAAAAAACGATCTGTCGCTTGCCTATACTCCAGGCGTGGCTGCTGTCTGTGAGGAAATCGGACGTAACCGGAAGCTATCCTATGAACTGACCAATCGGGCAAGTCAGGTTGCGATTGTTTCGGATGGCACCGCTATTCTTGGCCTTGGTGATCTTGGTCCTGAAGCGGCAATGCCTGTTATGGAGGGAAAGGCAATCATCTTTAAGGAGTTTGCCGATATTGATGCCATTCCGCTCTGCATAAACTCTACAAACGTTGAAGATATCGTGAAATTCTGCAAGCTTATAGAGCCAAGTTTTGCTGGTATCAACCTCGAAGATATAGCGGCTCCCAGGTGTTTTGAAATTCTGGAAAGGCTTGAACGTGAACTCTCAATACCGGTTTTTCATGATGATCAGGACGGAACGGCCATCATCACTCTGGCGGCCATCATTAATGCCTGCCGACTTTTCGATCGTAACCTGAATGACCTGCATGTTGTTATCAATGGCGCCGGAGCTGCGGGTATTGCCATCGCAAAACTCCTGATTCATGCCGGACTTAAAGAGCTTGTTCTGGTTGATACCAAAGGTGCTCTCTACTCCGGTCGTCCGGAAATGAATACCATCAAACAGGGAATTGCCGATAAAACCAACAAAGCCAGGTATCAAGGAGATCTGACAAATTCGTTGATTGGTGCAGATGTATTTATCGGCGTCTCCAGGGGAAATATCCTGACAGAGGAGATGATTAAAAAAATGAACGACAACCCATTTATTTTTGCCATGGCTAATCCGGAACCGGAAATCATGCCTGATCTTGCATATCATGCCGGGGCTGCCGTTGTCGGTACCGGACGATCGGACTTGCCCAACCAGGTTAATAATGCGCTGGTATTCCCTGGGTTGTTTAAAGGCTTGCTCCAATCCGGAATCACTGCAGTTACTCCTGAAATCAAAATGGCAGTTGCATTTTCGATCGCTCACTCCATTGAGCCGACTCGTGATAATCTTATGCCAACCGCTTTTAATAAAAAGGTCGTAACAGGCATTGTTGATGTTATTTGCGCCATGCACGCAAAAAAAGTACCTGTCAGTTGAACAACTACTCGGCAGGGATCTCTTTCCGCCGAGTAACCGTCAGGCGCTGGAAACATAAACGCAACGCAACAATTTCCATACATTGCAACTGCACCTCTATACTCGCTTTTCAGGCGGGAACGCGAAGTCTGTTCTCCCGCCTGTGACCGGAGTTAACCGGATTTACCTGCTGATCATTGTCTCGAGAATCTCTCGCAGCTCACTCATTTCGATATTATTATTCAAAGCAATCGTTTTAAGAGGTGTTTCAGCTTCCGCTTCTATCCCCTTCTGCTTAAGGGCAAGCTTAAGAGACATTGTCGATACTCCGGCATCATCGGCTATCTCTTGCAGGGTTTTCTGTCCAAGTCCCTGCGCAGGCAGTTGCTGCTTGCCGGATTCAGCCGGAACGAGAAGTTCGTAGACTTTTTTGGCGGGCATGTTATTTGCCTCGGCTATGTCGGCAAGCGTCAAATCGAGAGAGCTGACAAGTAATCCTGCTTTTTCAAGAGTTTTTTTCAATGCCTCCGGGTCGCCTCCAAGACCAGGCTGCTTTGACAGCTCGGCAAGTGTCATGAGTTCCGCATGGGGCACCGGCGCCTGCTGTTCTTTACGTTCCCAGGAGTTTGAAATGCCCTTGCCAAAGTTGATAATTGCTGCAAAAGGCTGGATTCTGAACGATGTTCCGAAACCGAAAAGCAGGGAGAGCAAAAGAATGGTAAAGAGCTCCAATGGTTTTTTCAGTCCTGCCGTCGTTTTTGTTTTCAGATATGAGAGGAAGGCTTTCCAGTTTATGAAAAAAAGATGGAATATGGAAAGTATGGCAAAAGCAAAACTGAAAATAATGTGCTGGTTTTGCCATCCTGTTTTCGTCAGGCCTATCATTCGCCAGTCTGTCCAGTTTGCAACTCTTCCGGGAGGAGAGATATAGAGAATGACGCCTGAAACAAGCAGCATAAAAAAAGCAATAAAAAGCCCGAAACTTATAAATACACGCCAACTGAAAGTTTTTTTCATTGTTACCCCCTTGTCATTCGTGAAGATGCTCACCATTCAAGCACTTATCCGACCTGAAGCCTGTCGTGTTAAAATAAGAGCTGATCGATGATTGATGAAAATAATCATGCGGAATTTTATGGATTTATTCGTCCCTGGCCTCTGCCGGAACCTGTTCCTCGTCCCATGCGCATGTTGGAATTATACTGATCCCACACCCACTCCGCTACAGAACGTCGTTCAGCTTCAGAAAGCGATAATGCCGGCATAAGACCAAATTTACTTACCGCTTCCTGATCAACGGCGTTTTTTTTGTTCGGTAATGTGAGGAATGCGGCAAGAGCGGTAACACCAGCCGCTTTGGTTTTGAATACACGATGATATTGTGCAGAGAGAGAAACAAGAGGCGGTGCTGATTTCGGTGGTGGATTAACCGAGTGACAGACACTGCACTCCCGGTTATAAATAGTTTTACCGTCGAGCGAACCGGCTTTCGCTTGCTCGCTGTGATTAAAGAGAAGAGCGACTCCGACCACCAGAAGAATATATGGCTTCATTTGCTTTCTGTGCTTTTATTTACAAAGAACCTTTCAATACCAAGCATAACGTATTGCAGGCCAGAATAATTCAGAACACCGCTATTTATTTGTTCCGCTATTCTATTGGATCGTTGCTCCCGACAAGTCGGAACTCCGTCTGCCTCTCACTTAAACCGGTCACGACAATAAAGAGCGATACCCTTCACTTCCCGGAATTATTTGACTGAATATCCCCGTTTACGTAAAGGATCGATTATGATGTTATAGAATAAAACACAAAGAGAAGTCGTGGTATCATTGAAACGGCTTGATGAAAAGAGTCCTGATAGCAAACAGTAATCCACTTGTATACCGGCGCTCAAAACAAAATATAACGATTCAATATCTTCCAGTAATAATCTCTTATCATTTTCATTAAATCACTATATAATCATATTTATTAATTCATTAACAATATATTCTACAATAGTTTATATTATGACTTTCAATGCTTGATCATCCTTGTATATGGCAATATTAATAAAATATAAATGAATAATACGCTTATTTTTAATTGTCACTGCGATTAAGGTTATCAGACTTTAAATTCTACTTATTTAATCTGAATTTATCGTTTCCGGTTTTAAAAAAATCGACTATCTGCCGGGGTTGCTGCAGAACTAAAAAGGAATGGTCTTCCGCGTTGCCGTATCCAATCGATCACAGGAGTACTGCCGGCACAAACGCCTCCCATCACACCAAATGCCTTTG
>JAAXUM010000349.1 GCA_013336025.1 Chlorobiaceae bacterium | reverse complement strand
ATCCGTAACAACAAATAAAGCGCAACACTGTAAGCCATCGTAAACCCAGGCAAACAGAAGCAGTGAGCTCACAAAACCAGGTTGTCAGAGATCTAACCGGAACTGACAGGAGTGACAGGCTCAGGTCGTATAACTTATCCCTCCATAGTATCGCTTGCCATAACCCTCAATAAGATTTGCCTTATCAGTTCCATTGATAATTCTTCGGGCATTCAGCCAGTCTTCTTTTTGAGGATTGAAATAATCAGCGAATTTCCTGCCGGTAAAGGTTCCAAGCTGCATTCCCTCAAACAGAATTCGTGTGGCTATAGCTGGATCAAGCGCAAGATCGGGATTACCTGCCAGATCAAGGTCAAGGCGTTTTGACCAATCCGTGTAGTTCCGGCGACCGGTCAACTGCACATAGCCCCTCCCATAATATTTTGCGCCATCACCCGGATGCGTATTCCCAAGGTTCTTTGCAACCAGAGGGCGACCACCACTGCAATCATACATCTTCATAAAATAGGCCGTCGATCCGTACTCTTTTATCGGCTGCATGGAGCGGTCAGTCTCATGATGAGCAGTTGCAAGAGCATAGGCCAGCCATCTGTCATCACTTGCCTCCATCTTATTACCCCAGTAATCCAGAATGGCATCAAGGCCCTGAACCTGACTCTGTTTCAGTTTACCATCAAACAGGTAAAGCCGTACATGATCAAAAAAAAACGAACGATTAATTGCCATCACAGCCTCCTTTTTTTGTGTTTTATAAAATCTCATCCATCATAAACACACAACCAGCCTCAAGGAAAATCAGCTAAACAACAAACAACGGCACAACCGAAAATCGTTCAGTCAGAGAAACTCTTCATAATAATCAAGATCCTTGTGAAAGGTCTCCTCAAGGGCGCCAAGGGAAAAAAATGCGACTACTATGCACAGCGTTCCAACAAGCAGCGCACCGTTTTCCAGGCCGAACAGCCCTTTTGTGAATTGAAAAAGCATGGTAATGGGAACCACCATACCGCGAACAAAGTTCGGCACCGTTGTTGCAACTGTAGCCCGAAGATTTGTTCCGAACTGTTCAGCAGCAACAGTAACGAAAATTGCCCAGTAACCGCTTGCAAATCCGAGCAGAGTGCAAACGCCATAAAAGAAAGCCGGGCTGCTTGACCCCTGCATAAAATAAAGAGCTACGGCTGCAACCGACAACAGCATAAACAGGAGAATAACCTTTCTCCTGCTCTGAAAAAGCTGACTCAGCAGACCGCTCGACAAATCGCCAAAAACCAGACCAAGGTAGCAGAACATGACAGCATTTCCGGCTGACACCGGCTCAGGCACACCAAATGAAACAGCAAATTCAGGCGAAAAAGTAATAAGCACACCCACGACAAACCATATTGGAACCCCGATAAGAATTGAATTAAGATAGCGGAAAAATCGATTCCTGTCAGTAAACAGTGCAAGCATATTGCCCCGATTAACTCCGGCTTTCTCCTCCATAGCCTGAAACATACCCGACTCGGCAACCTTTACTCTGGCAAGAAGAAGAAGAAATCCAAGGCCGCCTCCGATAAAAAACGCGTTATGCCACTCATAGGTATTGGCAACTACATTGGCAAGAATTGCACCGGAAACGCCGATTGAAGCAACAAGCATCGTACCATATCCGCGAATCCTTGTATGAAGAACCTCCGAAACAAGGGTGATCCCTGCGCCAAGCTCACCGGCCAGCCCTATTCCTGCTATAAATCGCATCACCGCATAAGCGGGCAATGATGTCACAAAACCATTGGCAATATTGGCAAGCGAGTAAAGCAGGATCGATCCGAACATGATTTTCAGTCGTCCTTTCCTGTCGCCAAGCCATCCCCAGAGAATACCGCCAAGCAACATTCCGATCATCTGCATATTGAGCAGATAGACACCGTAGTCAATCAGTTGTTTTCCCTCAAGACCCAGGGACTTCAGACTCGGCACCCGAACAATACTGAAGAGCACTAAATCATAGATATCAACAAAGTAACCGAGCGCAGCAACGATGACCGGAAGACTGAAAATATCTCTGATCGAAGCGTGTTCCTTGTGCACCAGAAAAACCTCCTCTAAGCTCCAGCTTATAAAACCGGACCATGATTATGTTATTATCAAACAAGGTAATCGGTTATTGCAGAATAGCATAAACCGCTCATGAGATAAAATACGAGTTCTCAAGCTATCACAAAAGGAGGTTTCTCATAAATAAAGATGCTCTCTGTTTCTTGTCGTAAGCAGTATTCGTGACAGTCAGACAGAGTCCCGACCTGTCGGAACAACGCAGCAATAGAGCTTCGGAACAAAATAAACAGAGGTAACCATTTGAAGAATTCAGAGATCAAAAGCTCTCACTACCCAC
>JAAXUM010000112.1 GCA_013336025.1 Chlorobiaceae bacterium | reverse complement strand
CAAGCACTATATCAGCGATGTGCTTGTTAATGGCAATACGGCTGAAGGCGATCAACGCGGCAGCAATAAAAAAAAACAGCCTGAATCGCGGAAAAAGCAGGGATAACGCGGCTGCCGCACTGAATGCTGTTGCGGAGTGCCCTGATGGAAACGATGTCCATGCATGTTCCCATCGAAAAAAATCCATTCCGTACATTCCGTCGTTCAGGTAGAGTTTTGGTCGGGCTCTGCCGAGGATATATTTTATCAGGTCGGCAGCAAGGCCGGAGAGGGCGACGGTGGAAAAAACAAAAAGACCGGCATTGGCTGCTCGTTTTCTGCTGTTGCGAAAAAGCAGAAACAAAAAAAAACCCGGAACAAGATACCACTCGGATTGTCCCAAAAGAGTTATTTCACTGAAGAAGCTGAAAAAAGCCGAAGAGTTGCCTTGGCGCATAAGTAATGCCGTCGGAATATCAACATAGAGATAGCAGAGAGTAATCAGCAGCACGGAGCTTGCGGCAGCAGGAATCCAGAAACGACGAGAGGTCATGGGAACGTAAAAAGTGATACAAGCACTGACGGTTCATTAGCTCCGCTTCCCTTGCCTGAAAGCAGGATGGATGAGTTTGGAGAAATGCCGGATTGTTCCGGGAAAATACATTAAATTTCTTCACACTCACAAAAGAGGGTGGAGTGTTGTTTTATTGCATGTAAACTTGATACACTATGGAGCTGAGCTATGGGGATGAGATCATCCTGCTGTTGTCGTGCCCGGACAGACCGGGACTTGTTTCACGCATTACCGGATTTATCTGTGACCGTGGCGGCAATATTCTCAATCTCAACGAACATGTCGATACCGGAGATAAAACATTTTTTATAAGGATAGCCTGGAGTGTCGAGAGTTCTTCAGTCTCTCTTGCTGAACTTGAACGCGCGTTCATGCCGCTTGCTCTTGAACTCGGGGCTGCATGGAAAATCAGTGAAAGCGGAAAAAAAACACGTGTGGCTATTTTTGTTTCAAAGTACGATCACTGCCTGCAGGAGATACTCTGGCGTCACAGTATCGGTGAGTTCGCCATCGATATCGCGCTCATTGTTTCGAACCATCCCGACCTGAACCCGCTGGCAGACCATTACGGAATCGACTACCATCTGTTTGCAACAGACCGTAAGAGTAAAGCTGATGTTGAGCGGGATGAGCTTGCCCTGCTTGAACAGTACGGTGTTGACACCATTGTGCTGGCCCGATATATGCAGATATTGTCACCGCTTTTTGTTGAACGCTATCCATCGAGAATTATCAATATTCATCACTCATTTCTTCCTGCGTTTGTGGGGGGGAACCCTTATCGTCAGGCTTATGAGCGGGGGGTGAAAATTATCGGCGCCACAAGCCATTATGTCACAGAAGATCTTGATGAAGGGCCGATTATCGAGCAGGATATTATCAGGATAACGCATAAAGACCAGCTTGCAGATCTTATCCGCAAGGGGCGCGATCTCGAACGCATGGTGCTTGCCCGTGCTATCAGGTACCATGCCGAGCACCGCATTCTGGTCAACGGGAAAAAAACCGTCGTGTTTGATTGAAGGGATACTTGATCGGGGCATTAATGTGTGAGTCAAGGGCTGCGTGTCGGGAAGAGAAAAAAAATAGCACATAAGAAATAACGGGTTTCATCTCATGACCAATAACGCTGTATCAGCAGGTGATCATCATCATCATTCCGACGGGCATCATCATGCTGCGAAAAATATCAAAACCGCATTTTTTCTTAATCTTGGCTTTACCCTTGTTGAAATAGCAGGTGGCTTTTTTACCGGCAGTACGGCAATTCTTGCCAATGCCGTGCACGACCTCGGAGATTCATTTGCGCTGGGTCAGGCATGGTATTTTGAACGTCTTTCCGGAGAAAAAAGCAACGCCCGCTACTCCTACGGTTATAAGCGGTTTTCGCTGCTTGGCGCACTCATCAGCACCGTGTTTCTTCTTGGCAGTTCGCTCTTTGTGCTGGCCGGGGCTGTGCCGCGGATTATTCATCCACACCATCCCGATGCGGGCGGGATGATTCTTCTTGCGGTCATCGGTGTTGCCGTCAACGGCGTTGCCATGGCAAGGCTTTCAAAAGAGAGCGGCATGAACGCAAGGGTTGTTGCCCTGCACCTTCTTGAAGATGTGCTTGGATGGGTAACGGTGCTTCTTGTTGGTATTGTGCTCATGTTCTGGAACCTGCCCATTCTCGACCCGGTTCTTGCAGTACTTATTACCCTTTACATCCTTCGCGGCGTCGTAAAAAATCTCATGGCGCAGATTCCTGTTTTTCTCCAGGCAGTGCCTGCCGATTTCGATCTTTCAGCGATCTCAGTCGAAATAGAGGCAATGAGTACGGTTCGAGCCGTTCATCACGCGCACATATGGTCGCTTGACGGCAGTCACAACGTTTTTACCGTCCACCTTGAAGTTGACCGGATGCTCGACGCTGAAGATTACGTGCAGTTGAAAGACCGCATTAAAACCCTTGTCAAACAGCATGGGCTTTACCACTCAACCGTCGAGATCGAGTTTCCCGGTGAGATATGCCGGAACATGCCTGACGCAGGATGTGGGTAATGGGTAATGGGGAGCAGGCTGTTGGCAGTGGGTTTGTATGTTATCCTGAATTTCTTCGTGTTACCGGTATATTTTTTCCTGTCATCCCGAACGGAGAGAGGGATCTCAATGCAATGGCGTGATGGTTGCGACAGAGAAAAGGAGATGGGAGAGATTTCTCACTGCGTTCGAAATGACAGAGGAGGCGGAATGAGATGTGGGAGGTGAGAGAGTAGGCTGTGGGATGTGTTACGTGTTACGTTGGGTAGTGGTTGTGCGGTGCGAATGGATGGCTTAATGCTGCTTTCGTTTTGTTTTGCTCTGATCCGGTCAGCGGTAATCCGGTTGGCTGGCTCAGTAAGTTCAGTTTTCATGTTGTTCGTTCCGGTTCGTTTTTCGGAAATGCAGTGTATCAGCTCTTTGAAAAGGAAGTTTTTTTCAACAATCATAATCGGAGCCTGTCAGATGAAAAAATTGTTTCTGATCTTTTTTTTCCTGCTTGCAGGGTGTACCGGTATTCCTCAGGGCATCACGGTTGTTGAGGATTTTGCTCTTGATCGGTATCTTGGAACCTGGCATGAAATTGCCCGTCTCGATAACCGGTTTGAAAAGGAGCTTGATCCGGTATCGGCGACCTACTCGCTTGCTCCGGATGGGAGTGTGAAGGTGGTGAACAAAGGGTATGACCTGAAAAAACAGGAGTGGAAAACCATAGAGGGACACGGTGTCTTTCTCGATGACAGGAATCCCTCTCAAGGCGCCTTGAAGGTCTCGTTTTTCGGCCCATTTTATGCGAGCTACAATGTCATTGATCTCGACAGGGCTGGCTACCGCTGGGCGATGGTGTGCGGTCGCGACAAATCATATTTCTGGATTTTGTCGAAAGATACCGTTATGGCGCCTGCTCAGCTCAAGGCGCTGGTTGCGAAAGCGGCAACGTTGGGTTTTGATACGGCGAAGTTGCGCTATCCTGGCAGGCAGAATCCGTAAGGATGGCTTTTTTGCCGGTTGCGTTCTTGCTTTTTTATCTGTTTTATTGGACAACGATGTTCAGCCGTAAAAGGAATAATTTTATACGAAGGATGCTTTATGGCCATTATGACCGAGTTTTTAAATCTGATTGTGCCAGTTTCTCTGATTAAGGAGAAGTATCCCGGAGGATGGGAGCGTTGTTTGCAGGATCACAAGGTTGCCATTGGCGCCCGAGTCTGGTTTGACGACTATCTCTTCCGTGACGGAGCGATGAACCCGACGGCAATGCTGCAGTTGCTCAGTGAGTGGTGGAAATTAGGTTTTGAGTGTTACGCAGAAAAAGATGGAAAAAAATACTGGAAGGATGTCTGTGTTTATGAGGGTTCGCTCGAAGGTGCGCCGATGACATGCGATTGGTTGGCTGAGGATCCGGAGAGCCGGACCGTTTATCTGAAAGGTACCGCAATGGGTGAGATTAAAGGGCGTGACTGGGACTTGATTGATGACTGGGAGGCGTTGCCGTTTCCCGGAAACTGAAATTGAGATGCGGTGACTCTTTTTTCAGAGTGGAAGTCCGTACTCTTCAAGAATAACCCTGACATGTCGGGGAACCAGTTTTTCCAGATGCTCCGGATAGCGGAATTTTACATAGTAGTAGTGCCTGATCAGATGAAAATCGACCGAGTAGTGGGCAAATCCTTTTCCTTTAGGGCCGATCATGCCAAACACTCCCGCAAGTATGTGTCCTGCCAGGACGGGAATTTTTCTTCTGGTCGAATACTCCTTATCTATTTCTTTCATGCTTTCGATGATGCGTTTCGAGCTGCTTTGAACAAATGAGCGGCACTCCCAGTTTCCGAATTCCTCAAAACGATCCAGTTCAGTTTCGATAAGTGTCAGCAGTTTTTTTCCTGTTTCAGTTCGAACCAGCACCCACTGCCGGTTCTGGTCAGGCAGCAGTTTTGCCCCGAGATAGCCTATGGTAATGTCGGCAAGGCTGTTGAGATAGTCAAAGCAGCTCATGCATGCCGGGGGGAAAATACCGGGGTTGGCAAGCTCTTCCGGAAGGCTGAAGTAGGGGATTTTTTCAATCCTGCCGTCATCGTGCCGGATGTGAATTCTGAAATCCTGCATGAACTCGATATGGCGTGCGGTATCGGGCGATTGCGACATTCTTTTGAGAATCCAAGGCCACTTTGATCGTGCGATGTTGTCAACGCAGGGAATTCCAATGGTGAGGATCTCCATCTCTTTGAGGTAATCAAATCTCTCCTGGAAATCGCGGAGGGTATGCAGATGACAGGCCGCTCCGATGACAAGAATTTTTTTCATTCCCTGACGACAGGCTCTTTGCAGGGAGTAGAGAACAGGGGAGAGCACCGGCTTGTTGCCTCTGGCGGAATGGATCTCATCGAGGCTTTGTGCCAGAACAGGCTGCGAGAAAAAATGATGGTCGGGTGTACGCTGCAGCGACACGACCCCCTCAACAAGCTTCTCTTCAAAAGCACGCGTTGCCATTCGGGTAATCATACCGCTCCACTGCGATCCGGGTATCGGTTTTTTCAGTTGAGCCGTAAAGCGGTCAAGCGTGATGCCGAATCGCATCTCAACCGGATCATCCAGACTTCGTTCCCGCCCGAAGAGTTTTATCTCTCTTTTGCCCAGCCACCCGTTTTTAAAAACACAGCTTGTGATGCTCTCTTCAACGGGCCATTCCTGAATGGAGCAGAGTCCGCATGAACTGCAGAGCCCTTTTTTCTGCGATTTCCGGCCCTGTTCAGCGCCTGGTTCAGTGCCTGTCATCTTATCCAATCTCCACAGCGTGTTGCAACGCCCACATTCTCCGATAAAGTCCGTTACCGGCTATCAGCTCTCCGTGCACGCCTTGCTCCACAATCTTTCCCTTTTCAAGCACAAGAATACGGTCATACTTTTCCATCGCCTTCAACCGGTGGGTAATTGTAATCAGCGTTTTTCCTGCGCTGATGGCGTTCAGGGTTTCTGTTACCTCTTTTTCCGTTACGCCGTCGAGGTTGGCGGTTGCTTCATCGAGAATCATGATCGGAGCATTCTGCAAGAGAACGCGGGCGATAGCGATACGCTGACGTTCTCCTCCGCTGAGTTTCATGCCGTACTGGCCGCACCATTCGTCGAGCTTTGAGGTGAAGTTGCTGAGCCCGGCGGCGGTGAGTGCTTTTTTGAGATCGTCATCGGTGGCCTCCGGGGCGGCAAGGGTCAGGTTTTCGCGGATGGTTTCAGCGAAGAGATAGGTTTTCTGCGAGACGAGGGCGATGTTTCGGCGCACTATTTCCGGGTCGAAAAGGCTGATGTTGAGGCCTCCGATATTGATGTAACCTTCGCTGCTGTTCCAGAATCGCATAAAGAGCGAGGTGATGGTCGATTTTCCTGCACCGCTCGGGCCGACGATGGCGATGTGTTCTCCGGGGAGAACGCTGAAAGAGAGGCTGTCGAGCGCTTTGGCCGTGCTGCCGGGGTAGGTGAAGCTGAGCTTCTCTGCTTTGATGGTATGCTCTGCCGGAAAAGGGATCGGGGTAGCCGGGGCTACGGTCTCCGGTTTCGCGTCAAGAATTTCAAAGAGGCGCTCTCCTGCGTACCTGTCGGCTTCGAGATGCTTGATCGTGGATGGCAGCGGGAGAAACGGTTCGAACGAAGCCATGACGGCGAGGGTGATGACGGAGAGCGCCATACCGTTGACCGTGCCGGTGGAGA
>JAAXUM010000111.1 GCA_013336025.1 Chlorobiaceae bacterium | reverse complement strand
CAGGTTTTTCCTGCAACCTGCATCCGAAGCAACAAACCATTGAAAGCACACACATCCATGAACAGGAAACGCACCTTTCCCTACGCGCTCATGCTGGCAGGTCTTCTGCTGGTCCCTCCAGCGGCTACGGCTGCCGAAACCCTTGAGGAAAGGGTGATCAGGCTCGAAAAGGAACTTGCCGAACTGAAAACTCTTGTAGGCCGAAAACCTGCCGCTCCGGCCCAGGTCACAGCCGTTCCTGTCACTCCTTCTTCGCCAGAGGCAAAACCTGCAGCGAAAAGCCCGCTCACCGTTTCACTCGGATCGGGAGTCAAAGCCCAGCTCTACGGTTTTGCCCGCTTTGACGCATCATACGATACAGGAAAAATAAATCCCGGAAATATCGCCTTATGGGTTCGTCCAGAGGGTCTGAACAATAACGACGCCGAATGGAACCTCACGGCAGGCGCCACAAGGCTTGGACTGAACCTCACCGGGCCGGACACTGATTCCATAAAACTCTCAGGCAACATCGAGTTTGATTTTCTGAGCAATATCGGTGCGGAAAACAATGCAAGCCCTCGCTTGCGTCACGGATATCTCAAAGCTTTCTGGCCGGCTTCGGACTTCAGTATTCTGGCAGGCCAGACATGGGATGTCATCTCTTCACAAATACCGTTTACAGACGATCCGGCAATTATGTGGGCAGCCGGCAATATCGGTTCCCGCCACCCGCAGTTGCGTCTCACCAAGGGATTTTCGGTTGGCGAAAAGGGGCGAATTGAGCTGGTGGCAGCAGCGTCCAGAACTATCGGCGAGTCGAACACCCTTGCTGAAACATGGAACACCGATCCGGGCAAAGATGCCGACATGCCTGCCATCCAGGGACGCATTGCTTTTTCAGCGCCTCTTCTTGTGGATACCCAGCCGGCAACCATCGCCCTGTCGGGGCATTATGGCCAGGAGGAGTGGGACAGCGATAAAACAGGCAATCATGCAACGCTTGACTCATGGTCCTGCAATGTGGAAATCGCCATGCCGCTCAGCGAAAAAATTACTCTTGGAGGGGAGTATTTTACCGGTTCCAATCTCGACGACTACTGGGGCGGAATTGGCCAGGGGGTAAACAAGGCCTTATCTGGTGATCTGAAGGAAATACGATCGCAAGGTGGATGGGCGGCACTCAGGTACACCATGAGCCCTTCGACATCCTTCAGCCTCGGCGCAGGTATCGACGATCCGAATGATAACGACCTTGCAGCAGGCGATCGATCACTGAACCAAAGCTTCTTCGCCAATGTCATCAACCGGATAACCCCGAACTTCATTCTCGGAGTGCAATTGTCTCAATGGAGAACAGACTACAGGAACGCCCCTGACAGCGATGCATTCAGAGCCCAGAGTTCCATGACCTACAAGTTTTAAAACGGAAAACCTCCTCTCCGGGAACAACTGCTCATCAGCCATGCTCCCGGGAAGAGTATCAGCATGCTCATCAGCGGATAACGACCTCGCCGGGCAGGGCTGCAATCAGATGCAGTTGGCCTGAGACCATCAGCATGTTGTAAAAAGCAGCGATGGAGCTTATTTGCCCTTCAGGAACAAGCTCATGGATCAGACGCTGCTTCAACGCAGAGGTCATGCTCCGGGAGAATCCGGAAAAATCCCCCTCCACAAGAGATTCCATCCAGCTTTTCCGTTCAGGATAAAACAGGATACGGGTTTTTTTTGTCTTGTCTGTTTTGCCGAGTATCTGAGCCGCCCGGATGGCATCATGCAATCCTCCAATGCTGTCAATCAGTCCTGCCTGCAATGCCCTTTTTCCGCTCCAGACCCTCCCCCCGGCTACCGAATCGGCCTCAGCCCACCGCATCTTTCTTGAAATGGCAACCTTGCTCACAAAATCATGATAGACGTCACCCGAAGCGGCAACAAATTTACCGTAAGCATCCTTGTCAAGCGGCTTGAAAAGCGAGGTTGCATCGGCATACCTGCCTCGCGTGACCACCGACCGCTGCAAACCTGTTTTTTCAACAAGACCGCTGATTTCAGGCTTGAGCGCATAGACGCCTATCGATCCGGTAATGGTAAGCTGCTCTGCAAAAATTTTTTTGCCCGCCAATGCCGCCATATACCCCCCGGAAGCTGCAACCCCTGACATGGAGACAACAAGAGGCTTTTTCTTTGCTGCAAAATCAAGCATCTCAAGCATATCAGCCGAAGCAAGCGCATCTCCTCCGGGGCTGTCGATACGCAGCACCAGAGCCTTGACATCACGATCATCAAGCGCAGCCTCAAGTGAGCTTTGCAAAAGCTTTTCGTCAATTCCGTCGCCGACACTCATACCTGAAGCACCGCCGGATCGGTAGATCGGACCCGAAAGGGTAATCAGTGCAATTGCATCTCTCCCTTCAACGTTGAGAGCGGGTTCAACCAAATCAAGGTAACGCTCGGCACTCAAAATCACCTCATCACCACGCTCCGGCTCCTTTCCTGTTATTTTCCGGGCAAGTGACCGGTTAAGTGCCCAGGACGAAGCAATACCATCAGCAAAACCAAGCTGAACGGCTTTTTTTGCCGAAAGAAGCGCGACGTTATCGATAACAGCCTGCAATGAATCACGGCTTATGCCTCTGCGATTTGAAGCATACCCGAGATAATCATCGTACACGTCGTCAAGCAGTGCGCCGATCTGCTCAAGATACTCGGGACTTGCCTCTGTTCTTACAAATGGCTCAATGCCGCTTTTATACGTTTTCCATTGAGATGCCTGGAAAGTAACCCCTATCTTATTGAGCGCCGTGGTATAAAACAGTGTCTCGGCTTTCAGACCATCGAGCATCAGGAATCCCCCCTCTTCAACAACAATGGAATCGCAGGCCGTCGCAAGCAGATAATCACTGTCCTCTGCCGAACGCAGAAAAGCCACAACTTTTTTACCTGACGCCCTTACCTTTTCAATTGAATGCCTGAGTTCCGTCAGTTTGGCCGGATTTGCATGCAGCCCTCCTATTTCAAGCAG
This sequence comes from Chlorobiaceae bacterium, assembly GCA_013336025.1. GTDB lineage: Bacteria > Bacteroidota > Chlorobiia > Chlorobiales > Chlorobiaceae > Chlorobium. The sequence continues at coordinate 3,287 of JAAXUM010000111.1, read as the reverse complement.
AACAGAACCCACCCTCTTGTCTGCGGCAGCACGATCGAAAAGAAAAAGCAGATCCTGAAACGACAACGGTTCAGTTGACGAGAGTACAGGCAATGAAGCGTTCCGGGAGTGCACCTCATCAAGAGTTCCCTGAAGCGGAACACTCAAGACGAATTTTTCCGGAAGAACATGAGATGAACGGAAATAAAAAAACACCGCAACCGCAATAAGAACCGGAACAACAACCAGCACAAGACAACCGATTCTCCAGCAACCTGACTTTCTCTTGAAATCTTTCACTGGCCAGTACTCGTTAATGGTGAAGAAAAAAACAACGCGCTAAGGGTAAAGCAGACAGCTTACCTGCCGATCCGGCTCACCGGGCGGCGATTTGAGCACAGGCTCCCGTATGCTGCATTCAGGCATTGCCTTCGGGCAGCGGGGATGAAAACTGCAACCGGAAGGGATGTTCAGCGGACCGGGCTGGTCGCCTTTCAACAGAATACGGTGTTTTTTGCCTCCCGGCACAGGCAGGGGAATTGCCGACAGCAGTGCCTCCGTATAGGGATGCCTGGGAGCTTCATAGAGTGATCGGGAATCGGCAATTTCAACAATCTTGCCGAGATACATCACCGCAACGCGATCAGAGATATACTCAACAACAGAGAGATCGTGGGCAATAAAAAAATAGGTTAGCCCGAACTCTTTCTGCAGATCCTTGAGCAGATTGATGATCTGGGACTGAATCGAAACATCCAGAGCAGAAACAGGCTCATCGCAGATTATAAATGACGGGCTGACAGCAAGAGCGCGAGCTATGCCGATACGCTGACGCTGACCTCCTGAAAACTCGTGAGGATACCGGTTGAAATACTCCTTCTGCAAGCCAACAATGTCAAGAAGCTCAAGAATTCTTTTGCGGGAAGCCTCTCCGCTGGCAAGGCGATGCACCTTCAAGACCTCGGCGAGCATCTGACCAATGGTAAGCCTGGGATTAAGCGATCCGAAAGGATCCTGAAAAATCATCTGGATATCTTTTCGAAGCGCCCTGAACTCTCTCTTGCCCATCGAAGAAATATCCCTGCCGTTAAATTCGATATGACCACCGGTAACCCCATGGCCCAGACGGATCATCGCCCGGCCAAGCGTGGTCTTTCCGCAACCCGATTCTCCAACAAGACCGAGGGTTTCGCCCCTCTTTATGTCGAAAGAAACCCCGTTAACCGCTCTGACTTTATAGGGTTTTGCAAAAAAACCATTTTTTTTCAGCGAAAAAAAAACGGTTACATCTCTGCCCGTTACCAGTTGATTTTGATCCTTCATCATTGAGGGGAAAACTGTTTATCATATTTTTATTATACTAAATGCATTCTGAATCTACCACAGGAAACCAGACCTGAACCTATCTCTTTTTATCAGTGCAGCATGAACCCGGAAATACCGGATGTCTTTATGTCGTTGCAACTCCCATCGGCAACCTTGAAGACATCACTCTGAGAGCAGTCAAAACCCTGCAAAACGCAGGCGCCATAGCGTGTGAAGATACTCGCAGAGCATCGATTCTTTTAAAGCACTTCGATATAACCGGCAAAAAGCTGATAAGCTACCACAACTTCAATGAAGCAAGGGCCGTACTCCAGATCACAAGACTGCTTGAAGATGGCGTTGATGTCTGTCTTACAACCGATGCAGGAACCCCTATAATCAGCGATCCCGGATATTCTCTGATTCATGCTCTCAGGGAAAAAGGCTTTCCCGTCATCCCGATTCCCGGGCCAAGCGCACTTACTGCAGCGTTATCAGTCTGCCCCCTGCCGGTCAACAATTTTTTTTTCGCAGGCTTTCTTCCGCATAAAAAAGGAAGAAAAAGCAGACTTGCTTTTCTCTCTTCACTCAACACCCCTGTTGTCTTTTATGAATCGCCGCACAGGATCATAAAACTTCTTGATGAGTTCAAAGAGACTTTCCCCGATTCAGAACTCTTCATTGCAAGGGAGATGACCAAAATACACGAAGAGTATAGTACCGGCACTCTCGATGCTCTTCGGGAACGACTCGAACATGAAACAATACGGGGAGAATTTGTTGTTGTTGTTAACCCTGCTGGCAAAAAAAACAAAAAAAACGAACAGGACAATGCAGATCATTACTGACCCCCTGCATATGCAGGCTATTGCTGAAAAGCTCCGACTCAACCGTCAGCTTATCGGCGTTGTCATGACCATGGGCGCCCTGCATGAAGGGCATCTGAGTCTGATCAATGAGGCCAGGAAAATTGCCGGCACCATTATTCTCACCATATTTGTCAACCCGAAACAATTTGCTCCTCACGAAGATTTTCATCGATATCCGAGGCCTTTTGAACAGGATGCTGCACATGCAAAGGCAGCAGGGGTAGACTATGTTTTTGCTCCGCCGGTTGAGGCTGTCTATTCAGAAAACTTTCAGACAACCGTTCATCCCGGACCTCTTGGCGAACAGTTCGAAGGAAAACAGCGACCCGGACATTTCAGCGGTGTAGCAACCATCGTCACCAAGCTTCTGCAGATAACCAGACCGCATATCGCTGTATTCGGAGAAAAAGATGCCCAGCAGCTGGCCGTTATCAAACGGCTTGTCAAAGATCTCAACATCGATGTACAAATCATCGAAGCCCCGATAATTCGGGATGAAAACGGTCTTGCCATAAGTTCAAGAAACATTTATCTATCGGCAAAAGAGCGGGATGCCGCCACCGTTCTTTACAAAGGGCTCTGCCATGCTGAACGTCGCATTGCCGAACCGTGCCTTGACCTGGACACCATCGTTCCTGAGGTTGAAACTATCATCAAATCATCTCTCTCCTGCCGTCCTGAATACATCTGCTTTGTTGACGACGAAACCTTTCAGCCCGCATCAAAAGCGGAAAAAGGAAAAACATACAGACTTCTGCTTGCTGTTCAGACCGGTACGGTCAGACTCATCGATAACAGGAAGTTCATGGTATAAGCGCCATGAAGATGACGGTTATCGGAAAACACTTTTTTGTATTATATTTAAAAACTCGTTGTTTTTCTGTTTAACCGTCAGAACGGTCTTAATGCAACGCAACCGCAATCACGGTAACGGAGAGCATGGATTACACAGGAAAACACTTTTATCACTAACTACAAACGATTTCCATGATTATCAACAAAGCAATTGATCTTGGCAAGGGCAAGATACTCTCGATCGAAACCGGTAAAATGGCAAAACAGGCCGATGGCGCCGCCCTTGTACGCCTTGGTGATACCATGGTGCTCGCTACGGTTGTCTCAAGCAAAACTCCG
>JAAXUM010000110.1 GCA_013336025.1 Chlorobiaceae bacterium | reverse complement strand
TAAATTAATTATTGAATGCATGCATTCGAACCTGTGCTGACATCACTTGAAGCACAGGAATCCACACCACCTTATATGAATACCTTGGAATCACCTGAAAAAAATACCGGAAAAGAAAAAACAGCTCCCCTCTCCCTTGCAGAGCAGCAGAAACAGCTTGAGTTTCAGCAGGAGGCGATTGCACACATCAACTCACTGTATAACTATGCTTTGCATCTTACGATGAATCAGGATGATGCTGAAGATCTCGTTCAGGAAACCTATCTGAAAGCATATAAATTCTTCAATTCTTTTGAACGGGGAACCAACTGCAAGGCCTGGCTGTTCAAAATTCTCAAGAATAACTATATTAACCGTTTTCGGAAAAATTCAAGAGAACCGGGGAAGGTAGATTACGATCTGATAAAGGATTTTTATCATTCGATAAAGGACACCCGTCGTGATACAACAGAAACAGATTCCGACTATTTTCACTCCCTCCTTCACGAAGAAGTATATCAGGCACTTCAATCCCTGCCCGAAGAGTTCAGAGAGGTTATCCAGCTCTGCGACATTGAAGGCTTTACCTATGAGGAAATAGCTAATATGGTTGAAAGTCCTATTGGAACTGTCCGATCAAGACTGTATAGAGGACGTAAACTGCTTCGTGGACAACTTGAAGCCTATGCGAAAAAATATGGATTTAACACCGACAATGCCGAATAGAAGTTTTATCACCCTGAACACCGTATACTATGAATTGTAAAAAAGCCATGGTGCTCATGAGTTGTGCCATCGACGGTGAACTCACTTCTGCTGAAGAGCAGGAATTTACCAGACACATTGCTGAATGTCCCGAATGTGCTGAAGAGTATTCCGAGGCAAAAAAAACCAAAATGATTATTCAGGAAAAAATTTTTCGAGTTAAAGCCCCGCAATCACTCGTAGAATCCATTCTCGGACTGCAATGCCTGTCATGAATTCAATCGTAGGAACGGCCTTCACGCCACTCTTTTTAGATACGATTTCATAGCTGCAAGAGAATGAGTTTCCTCCGATCAAGAAAAACAACCGACATCGGGAATCGCCTTTCTGCGATGCCTTCACGCTCGGATGATTGTAAAAAACGTACAGTTACATCATTGATAAAAAAGATCCATTCAAATCTTTCAGGTTTGAATTGTATGAATTAATAGCTATATAATCCATACAAAGATCAGAACCCTCTCTGCGGGAAAGCAGAAAAACATGTATCCTATACAAGCACAGTTTTATTATGAGCAAAACGGTAACAATATCAGAAGATGAAGTAACAAAGTGGAGTTTAAACATGCCGGATGAAATGCTCGAACCAGTTTCGAACCGTTTTAAACTGCTGGCAGAACCCATGCGCCTTAAAATCATTAGAGTTCTCTGTCAGGGAGAACATACCGTTCAGGAAATCGTCAATAACGTCAATGCAAGTCAGGCCAACATTTCCAAACACCTGGCTCTCATGCATGACAACGGAGTAGTCAACAGGAGAAAGGAAGGGCTTAAATGTTACTATCGAATTACTGACGAAACAATTATTTTTGCCTACTATCTCATTTCGAAAAGCGTTGTGGAAAACCTTCAGGAAAAACTCAGTTGGGTGCAGAAGGTCAACACCAATCTGACAGCCTGAGCCACACGACACATCCAATACGCTGCTGATCTCTGAAACAGCAAATCCCCCATCTCTACTCGCCTGTTCGTCGATAATCTCTTTTCGCATATCATCTTGTCACACAAGCACCCCGAAGTGTGACATTTTTACCATACACTATGTCATAGTAGTCCAATAATCATTGAAATCTTTCCGGAAAATCTCTTTGGCACGGTTTTTGATGATTATACAGGGTGTGGCTTTGAATAAAAAAGAAAAAAACTAAAGGAGACAACAATGTTTGTAAAACTGGCTAAAGATCAAATGCGATTGCTTGACGACATATGGTCAGGTTCAGCAGCACCTGCTGCGGGAGCGCCTGCATTCAAGGTTGATATCTGGGAAGATGATCACGCTTTCCATATTGATGCGGAACTGCCTGGCATCAGCAAGGAAGCGATAGCGCTGAATATCGAAGACGATGTGCTGACCATAAAAGCAGAAAGAAAACAGGAAAGCGAGGAGAGCAGAAAGAATTATCATCGTCTTGAAAGAAGCTACGGCAGTTTCTCAAGAAGCTTCAATCTTGGTGAGATAATTGATCAGGATGCCATTAATGCGGATTTTGAGAACGGAATGCTCCATGTCTCTCTTCCGAAAGCGCAGCCTGTCAAAAAGACAAAAGAAATATCCATAAAATAAAAGAGATGATTTCAGGCTTGCGTGAAACAAACAGAAAAGCCTGAATTTTTTAACAATCCAGAAAACAGGATTCAGAAAATGGGAAAAATAATAGGTATCGATCTTGGCACAACAAACTCATGTGTTGCTGTCATGCAGGGAACTCAGCCAACGGTCATTGAAAATTCTGAAGGTAATCGCACGACTCCGTCAATGGTCGCCTTTACCAAGTCAGGTGACCGTCTTGTGGGACAGGCGGCCAAAAGACAGGCAATCACCAATCCAAAAAACACTGTTTATTCGATCAAGCGCTTTGTAGGCCGCAAATTTGATGAGGTGCCGAATGAAAAAAAGCTTGCCCCCTATGATATTGTTAATGAGGGTGGTGAAGCTCGGGTTAAAATAAATGACAAAGCCTACTCCCCCCAGGAAATATCAGCAATGATCCTTCAGAAAATGAAGCAGACTGCTGAGGATTTTCTTGGTGAAAAGGTTTCTGAAGCGGTAATTACTGTTCCGGCCTATTTCAACGACGCTCAGCGGCAGGCAACAAAAGATGCCGGACGCATCGCAGGACTTGATGTCAAGCGCATCATCAACGAGCCGACAGCAGCCGCGCTTGCCTATGGACTTGACAAAAAACAGTCGAGTGAAAAGGTAGCTGTATTCGATCTTGGTGGAGGAACCTTTGACATATCAATCCTCGAGCTTGGCGATGGCGTTTTTGAAGTAAAATCTACCGATGGTGATACCCATCTCGGTGGTGATGACTTTGATCAGAAAATCATCAACTTCCTGGCTGACGAGTTTAAAAAACAGGAGGGCATCGACCTCAGAAATGATGCCATCGCGCTCCAGAGACTCAAGGAAGCCGCTGAAAAAGCAAAAGTAGAGCTTTCGTCAAGAACAGATACGGAGATAAATCTTCCATTTATCACCGCCACACAGGAAGGACCAAAACATCTTGTCATTAATCTTACCCGTGCCAAATTCGAAGCAATGTGCTCGGACCTTTTCGACAAGATTCTCGAACCATGCCACAGAGCTGTTAAAAACTCGAATGTCCTGATCAAGGATATTGATGAGGTCGTTCTTGTCGGTGGTTCAACACGTATTCCAAAAGTTCAGGCACTGGTAAAAGAATTTTTCGGCAGAGAACCAAATAAAAGCGTGAACCCCGATGAAGTTGTTGCTGTAGGGGCTGCCATACAGGGCGGTGTTCTCAAAGGGGATGTTACCGATGTGCTGTTGCTCGACGTCAGCCCGCTTTCTCTTGGTATTGAAACACTTGGCGGGGTGATGACCAGACTGATTGAGGCTAACACAACCATTCCTACAAGAAAGCAGGAGGTATTTTCAACGGCCGGAGACAACCAGACCTCTGTTGAAGTCCACGTGCTGCAGGGAGAACGACCGATGGCTTCAGACAACAAAACACTCGGACGCTTTCATCTTGGTGATATTCCCCCGGCACCAAGAGGACTGCCTCAAATTGAAGTCACTTTCGATATAGACTCAAATGGTATTCTCAGCGTTTCAGCAAAAGACAAGGCAACAGGCAAGGAACAGAGCATCAAAATCGAGGCAAGCGGTAAACTGAGCGATGCCGAGATTGAAAAAATGAAACGGGATGCCAAGGAACATGCAGCCGAAGATATGAAGAAAAAAGAGGAGATCGACAGCAAGAACGCCGCTGACGGACTGATTTTTTCAACTGAAAAACAGCTTGCTGAACTGGGCGATAAAATCCCCTCTGACAAACGGCCCGCGCTTGAAGGTGCGCTTGAAAAACTCAAGGATGCCACAAAAAACGGAACAACCGAGTCAATCAAAAACGCCATGGATGAGCTCAGCAAGGTCTGGAATGATGTTGCATCAAACCTTTATCAGGCACCAGGAGCTGAAGGCCACGCATCTGCGCCTGCTGAAAATACCGATGGAGCCGGACATGCTAATAAAAGCGGCAATGATGGTGAGGTTGAAAATGCCGAATTTGAGGTAATCGACGGCAACAACAAATAAACAGATAAAATAACTTCTGAAAGAAAAGGGATTCCTCGTGAATCCCTTTTTTTATTTAATGTTGTTTTACTAACTTGCTATCTGTTGAAGGTACACACTGTCGTGTGCTTATTTGCAAATTCTAACCATGTGCAAACAATGCAACCTCAGCTCAGCCGGCCGTTTACCAAAGAGAATCAGGTAAGAACAAGCACATCAGGCCCCTGGTCAGGAAATGCGGCTCATAAAGCAGAAAAATATTTTATTACTGCTGCAAAAAGAGAGAAGAACGGTAACCTTCAGCTTGAGATCAGCCCGTCCTCCGGACGCAGGAAACTCTCTCCAACCAAAGAGATGATCAATAAGGTCATTTCCGGAGAAATCGAGCTTTTTGTATTGACAACCCAGCCTGATATAGGTATAAATCTATCACAAAAAGTTCTCGACAATGAAAATCGTTATGTCATTGACTTTGACAAACGAGGCGTAAAGTGGACAATGAGAGACATTCCTGTTTTTTATGACTCACTCCACAAACAGTTATGCGTAGAGATTGACAGGAAAACCTATACACTTGATGAGTTTTTCAAGTAGGTCAATCTCGATTAACAGCTTGAAAATAAAAATGCCGGGTTCGTAATATCCCGGCATTTTTATTTCAAGCTGTTTTATGATTTTCACAGCTTTGCTTTTGCAAGTTTCGCCTCTGCTGAAGCAGGATAGATGTTAACAACATCCCTGAACCTTGCTTTAGCATTGACTGCATCTCCGAGAAGCTCAAAAGCAAGGCCCTGCTTATAGAGGGAAACTGCCCGTTTATTGCTTTTTGTATATTTGGCGATTACCACCTGATATTCCAGAACAGCTTTTTCATACCACTTCTCATTGAAATAACTCTCTGCAAGATAGAACTGTGCATCATCGACCAGCTCTGATTTAGGATAGTTTTTGATCAGTAACGAAAAACTACCCCTTGCTCCCGGAGCATTGTTCAATGAGAGCTTTTTTATTCCGTCATCAAGCAGTGACTTATCAGTCATTACTGTTGATGCAGGAGAAACAGGTTGAGTCTGGATATCTTTTGCTGATTGCGCAGGCTTTTCAAGACCCGGTTTTTCAGAAACCAGGCCGAGTTTCTGTTCTATCCGAAAAAGTCTCGAATCAAGTTCATCGACTTTATGGACAAGAAGGGAATCTTCAAATCGAAACTTGCCAAACATCTGTTCATTGTTGTGCGCTATTTCCTCAACTCGCCCCTGCTGGCGGGCAATCTCGTCACGAACCTGCTGAATATCTGCATAAGAGACAGCAGATTGAGATTTTATGGTTTCCGACTCGGTTTTGAGCTTGTTGAGATCATCGGAAACAAGAACAAGATCTGATTTTGAAGCGCACCCGGCAAGCACTATCGAAGGCAAAAAAAGTAATAATCGGATGGATTTTTTCATGATTCTCTAACGTTTTTCATCGTTTCTGTAACTGGTTCAATCAGAAAAACTTCAGGCACATCAATGATCAATCATTTTATCACAAAATGAGCTCTGCGATTTTTAGCCATCCCCTCTTCACTCCGCTCAGTAGAAAACGGGCGTTCTTCGCCATACGTAATCGTTTCTATACGAGAGGAAGCAATGCCTGTTCGTAACAGAAACTCTTTGGCACTGACCGCCCTGCGATCTCCAAGCGCGAGATTGTACTCAGAGGTACCTCTGTCGTCACAATGACCCTGAATGATTACTGATACCTGTGCATTACTCTTCATCCAGCCGGAATTCCGTGTCAACTGCTCCTGAGCTTCGGAACCAAGAAGAGAGCTGTCAAAATCATAAAAAACATCGCCAAGAGGTCCTTTCTGCCATTCATCAAATCCATAGCCGGAAGGCGATTGCGCACCCGATGATGATGTCATGCCCGAACCGGACTGGCCGTATGACAGACCATCCTTCCCATCCTGAGTATTAACTGCATTTTTGGTTGAGCAGCCAGCGGTAACCATAAGGCTGAACATGATGACGCCCTTAATGCTGTTTTTCATAGTATCAATAGTTA